>CAZLBO010000066.1:0-9604 GCA_964557725.1 uncultured Bifidobacteriales bacterium
ATAAGGCTCTTAAATTGAGTACCCTTAAAAACCTTGATAAAATGGGAGAAATCAATGAATATGCTTTATACGAGGATAATGTTTGTTTTTTTAGTTCTTTGTAGTGGAGCTTTTTACAATGTAAATGCACAAAAGTTTCCTAGTTGTTCTGATTTAACCATAAACGATTTCGAAAGAACAACCTATAATGTAGGCAGAAGGCCTATATCTGTGGATTTTCTAAAAAATGCAGATGGAACTTATGACTCCTATTTTGCATTAATCAATGGCTCCGTTCTGCGTAGAAATGCAGATGGAACTCAAGAACAAGTCGCAAAACTAAGTGCTGCTACCCTTGCTTACGGTGGCATGACCTCCTTTTTATTTCACCCTAATTTCAAAAATAATGGCTGGGTCTTTACCATTCGACTCCTTTTAAAACCTGGATGGACTGGGCCAAAAGTAAAAGGGGCTTATATTGCAAGATTATCTCGTCATGACTTTGACCCTGTAGCTAAGAAATTAAGTAATGAAAAAGTCCTTTTAGACATGGTTCAATACTCTGTCAAAGCACTTGGTGGAGCTGCTTTTGATAGAACCTCAGATACAAAAGGAACTTATGCTTATTTCCAAAATGGTCAGATGCGATTTGATAGCAAAGGACATTTATATGCAAACCTTGGAGCAGACTTTCGCTCTTTAGAATCGTACTCCTTGAGTAACGATCCCAAATATCTTACTTCTTCTGGCGAAGCAAGAGCTGCCGATACTAAGGAGTATCAAGGAATTATACGCATTCATCCAGACAGTTCGAGTAAAGGATACAGCATTCCTGCAGGAAACTTTAGAGAGTATTGGGAAAATGAATTTAAAAAGGCAGGTAAAACAGCCATTGCCGCAGAATACGCACTCAGCGCAAACAAAGTCTTACCTGAAGTATACACCAAAGGCCACCGCACAAACTGGACATTAAAAATTCACCCCACTAAAGATTGGTTGATTTGGGGAGAAGTGGCCGTTTTGGGTATGTATGATGAAATTGGCATTGTAAAACACCCTATTTTTGGTGGATTCCCCTATTACTACGGTGATAATGAATTTACGTTTAAATACTGGGGAGATAGAACCGATGTTTTATCCACTGATCCTGGTTTTACCTATGACAGAGGAGCAAACGGAACCTTGCACCCTGCCACAAGGGTAGATACCAATGCTCCCCAGAATCACTCTGTCTTTAATGAAGGCGTCGTTAATTTACCTCCTACTTTTCACCCCCAAATCACCAGTAAACGTTACCAAAGTTCCAAAGGCCCTGTTAGCTTTGCTGAGGTCGGTCTAAAGTATCTAGTGATAGGAAAAGGACAACGAGTAGAGGACAGCACATGGTTTGAAACAAGTTTAGGAGAAACAAGAGATATAGCCTTACCACCTGTTCGTTATGATTTGTCCCATTATCGCAGTATCACCGCAGGTGACATCTACGCTTTTAATTTACGACTAAATAATCCCAACAAGTTTCCTCCCCATTTTGGAGAACATCTATTTGTTTTTGATTGGAGGCTAAATGTTGTGGATGTCGCCAAAGTAAGTGAAGTAGGAGAAAGAATTGTGGTGGACACCATGATAAATATCAAAAAAATTCTTTTAGATACAATTAAAATAAACCGAGTGATCGACGGAACCTTTACCCCTGATGGCACACTGTTATTAAGTGAAGAGGGTGGCAAAATTCATCATATTAAATATGTGGGGAATTGCGTAAAAATTGATTTAACTCCTATTTCTAAAGCCTCTCATCAAGCGAATTTTACGTCTCAATTTGAATTCACACACAATGGGGTTAAAGTATTAGAGGCAGGAGAGTACTCCTTAGGTCTCTATAACACCTATGGTAAGTTAGTGATGAAAACACAATTAAAGACTCAAGGCTTCCACGCCTACTCCGATCTTTTCAAAAAAGTGAAACAATCAAATATTTATTATTTGCGAGTTCATTTAAAAGGCCACTCCAAACAAATACCTATCCTACTGCTATAAAAGTAGGCTAACTTAAGTCTCCACTTGGTTCCTGGAACCAAGTGTCCCTGGCACCGGCTGTCCCTGGCACCAAATGGGGACAGGGACGTTTTTCCCATTATTTAGGCAAACTTCAGCAAACAAGTCTTATCGATCCCCTTTTTTACTAAATTGAGCTTAATCGGGAATTCCTTTTTGGCAATAGCCCGTAACCTATTTAATTAAAAAGACTTGTATCTAAGGAGCAATGCAATGGGTGGCTATAAAACAAAAGAAGAAAAGGAACTTGCTATCGTGGTGGGCATTTCAACTGGCAAAACACCAGCAAAAGTTACCTTAGTTCATTTAGAAGAGCTCACTCGTCTTGCCCAAACAGCAGGAGCTGAAGTTGTGGGACAAGTCTTCCAACGCCGTGCCACTTTTGATGCGAGAACCCTTATTGGTTCCGGCAAAATAGAAGAGCTTGCAGAAAAAGTAAAAGAGACTTGTGCAGGGTTAGTCATTTTTGATGATGACCTTACTGGCTCTCAAGCGAAAACCATCGAGGCTCTTCTTCCCAATGTCAAAGTATTAGATAGAAGTGGATTGATTTTGGATATCTTTGCCAATACCGCTAAAACTTCTGAGGCAAAATTCCAAGTAGAGCTTGCTCAATTGGAGTATTATTTGCCACGATTAACTCACGCTTGGACTCATCTCTCTCGACAAGCAGGAGGTATAGGACTCAGAGGCCCAGGCGAAACCCAACTTGAAGTGGACAGGCGTTTAGTACGGAAGAGAATTTCTGATCTCAAAAAACGCCTCAAGAAAATCGAGGCCATTAAACAACATCAACATGAACGTCGATACCCTACCTTTCATGTTTCATTGGTTGGCTATACTAATGCAGGAAAGTCATCCTTAATGAATTTATTAACAAAAGCTAATGTAGGAGTTGAAGATAAATTATTTGCCACGCTAGATGCAACAACTCGTAAACTCCATTTAGGAAGTGAAGCTCAAGCAGTATTATCCGATACCGTAGGTTTTATTCGCAAACTGCCTCATAATTTAATTGAGTCCTTTAAAAGTACCTTGTCTGTTGTGCGAGAGTCTACTTTAATTCTAAATGTAATTGATGGAAGTAACCCCGACTGCAAAACTCAAATGAAGGTAACAGCTGATGTACTTTCAAACTTGGAAACAGATAACATCCCTCGAATTATGGTCATCAACAAAATAGATTTAATGGAATTCAATGATATTGAATTATTGCGATTAGACTTCCCCAAAGCAGTATTTGTTTCTGCACATCAAGAAATGGGCATCGCTCTTTTAAAAAACAACATTAAATATTATTACGATGCACATGTGATTAACTATGGGTTAGAAAAACAAGGAGCAACAGATCAATGGTAACGATTAACGGCAAAACAAAGGCCTTGGGGATTTTAGGGAACCCCACGAGTCATTCATTTTCTCCTATCATCCACAATGCTGCTTTTGAATACATGAATTTAAATTATATTTACATTCCTCTCCCTGTAGAAATTCATAAAATTGGAGAAGGTGTAGAAGCCTTGCGTACCTTTAAGTTTTTAGGTTCAAATGTAACGACACCTTTTAAAGAAAAGGTCATTCCTTATCTCGATGAAGTCTCAGAACTTTCGCAAAAACTAGGGGCTGTCAATACTATCATTCACAAAGAGGGAAAATTAACAGGAACAACTACCGATGGGTATGGATTCCTTAAATCATTCCATGAACAAGGGTTTTCCTTTACAAACAAAAGCATCGTCCTCTTTGGCAATGGTGGAGCGGCTCGTTCCCTTCTTTTTACCTTAATTATGGAAGAAAAGCCTCAGCAAATTTTTATGGTCGGCCGTAACAAAGAGAAGCTACAAGTACTTGCCGATGAATGCTATGCAAAGACCAATTTTAAAGTACATACTCTTTTGTATCAAGATTATTCCACGATTCAAAAAGAGGTGGACATACTTGTAAATACAACTTCTTTAGGAATGGAGTCACAAATAGACAAAAGCCCCCTTTCTTCGGATCAAATGGAACCTCATCAAATAGCTTACGATATTGTTTATAACCCAGAAGAAACTGTCTTTTTAAAAAATGCACGTTCTAAGGGATTAAAAACACTAGGTGGCTTAGGTATGTTGGTTTATCAGGGAATAGCCTCCTTCAAACATTGGATTGGAGAGCCACCTCCTGCCGAAGTCTATTTTAATGCATTGCGAAAGGTTTTAAAAAAATGAATTTCAAACTTCCCGAGCGAATTTTTTTTACCGGTTTTATGGCAACAGGAAAGTCTCGATTATCGGAGCTTGTTAGTGTTGCCTTAGGTTGGCGTTTTCTGGATACAGATAAACTGATTGAAAAAGAAACAGGCTTTACCATTAATGAAATATTTTCTTCTAAAGGAGAAGACTATTTTAGAAACTTAGAACAACAAATTTTAACAAAAGTTTGCGAAGAAAAGCAGGTCGTAATCGCTTTAGGAGGGGGAACACTTAAAAACCCTTGGGCAGTCAATCTCATTAAACAATCAGGAATCCTTATCGGTTTATGGGCAACCCCTGAAACGATTCTGGAACGAGTCAATCGTAAAGATACACGCCCCTTACTCTCTAACTTAAATAATGATGAAAAATTAAAAAAAATCATTACCATGTTAGATGAAAGAAAGGAACTCTATGAAAATGCTGATTTTAAAATTGAATCAAGAGAGGATATTCCTCACCATGTACTCACAAAAAAAATTATCACACGTATACAAATTGAAGGCTCAAGCCCCTTAATTGTTGATCTCAAAGAACGTTCTTACCCTATCTACATCCATAATCGTCTTGACTATCACTTAGCTGCCGTCGCAGAAAAAACAGGATGTCCCACCGATTACATCATTGCTACAGACTCAAATTTAAAAATTCATCAACGAGATTTATTAAGAGATCTCTCCTTAAGTTTAGGAAAGTGCCGTGTCTTTTTCTTTCGCCCTGGAGAAAAGGAAAAAAACTTATCCTCAGTCAACCGACTCTATTCCTATATGCTAAAGCATCAATTTTCTCGTAAAACCACACTCATTGCTTTGGGAGGCGGTGTCGTAGGTGACATGGTAGGCTTTGTCGCCGCTACCTATTTAAGGGGAGTTCCTTTTATACAATTCCCCACCACCTTGTTGTCCATGGTAGATAGTAGTGTCGGCGGAAAGACTGGGGTTAACCATCGAATGGGAAAGAATTTAATTGGAGCCTTTTATCAACCCAAAGCGGTACTAATTAACACCAGCGCTTTATCTACACTGCCTGAAGAAGAATTCAAGGCGGGTTTAGCCGAAGTCATCAAGTATGCAATTATTTGGGATCGCAACTTTTTTGATACCCTTATGGAAAAGTGTGACGCCATTCTCCAAAAAGAACCCGAGATATTAAAACAAGTCATTCACCGTTGTTGCCAGATAAAAGCCGAAGTGGTTTCTCAAGATGAAAGAGAAAGTGGAATTCGGGCCATTTTAAACTATGGACATACTTTTGGGCACGCGATTGAAACTCTAAACCGTTATTCACAAATCACCCACGGTTTAGCTGTCGCCTTAGGCATGCGGGTCGCTATTCGATTAGCTAAAAATTTAAATAGAGTCTCTAGTGAAACGGAAGACCTTCATAACAGTTTATTAGATAAATTTAACATGCCTAAAGCATGGGAAGTTGATAAAGAAAAAGCATGGGAAGCTATGGCTCTTGACAAAAAAGTTGTTCAAGGCAAGCGCCTTTATATTCTTCCCTCTGCCATAGGCAAAGTCGATGAAGTGAGTGAGATAACAAAAGAAGAAATATTTAAAGCTTGGGAGAGCATTCAGCCATGAGTGTTTTAGTGACGGGAGGCACTGGCTGTTTAGGCCATCACCTTCTCAACATCTTTACACGAACCAAAGGTGAGCTCATTTCCTATAGCTTTGATCAGCCACGCCCCCGTAATAAATTAAAGCATGTTACATACTACACGGGTAATATTTTAGACACTGAATTATTAATAAAAATTCTTAATGAACATCAACCCACCGAAATCTACCATCTTGCCGCTCAAAACTCGGTGGGAGTTTCACAAAAAAAACCTTTTCTAACCTTACAAACCAATGTATTAGGAACTCAAAATCTATTTGAATGTCTTCGTAAAACAGTTCCAAAATCAAGAGTAGTGGTGGTCAGCACCTGCGAAGTTTATGGAGGGGGCAAAGGGGTTGTTGAAATGATCCATTCAGAAAAAGACCCTATTATTCCTATGACTCCCTTGGCAACTAGTAAGTCTGCCTGTGAGCTTATTGCCCAACAATATATCAATAGTCATGGAATGAATGTTTCTATTGTAAGGCCTTTCCATTATACGGGGCCATTTCAATCCATACAATACGTACTTCCCTCTATCGCAAGGCAAATTGCAGAGATAGAATTATATGATAGAGAATTAACCATCTATGCAGGGAACTTAGATATCTCGCGTGACTTTACCGATGTACGAGAAAGTGCAAGAGGAATTGCTCTCACCATGAGTACAGGTCAACCAGGAGAAGTTTATAATATTTGCTCTGGCAAAGCCATTCCTATTCGAGAACTAGTTGAAATGCTCATTCGTCAAACCAAACTACCCATTGACATTCGTATTGATCCTGCCTTAGAAAGACATGTAGATATCCCCATGTTAGTTGGCTCTCCAGAAAAATTAATGACTCTTTCTGGGTGGAAACCAATTATTTCTATTGAGGACAGTCTAAAAGATTTATATTCCGAAATGAAACGACGAATTAAACTAAGCAAAAAAAACAATACCGAAATTTATTAATCTATGTTATCCCAATTATTATTTCTCCTAACAGGCTTGCCTCTCTTTGAAGATGGACTCTTTAGGGCAGGTGCTAGCGCCTTATTCTCTGGACTATTAGTTTTAATTTTAATGCCTTGGGTCATTCGTTTAGGAAAAAGACTCAATGCCACCTCTGATTTTAACAGTAGCGAAGATACCCCCTCTATATTAGGTGGTATGTTACTTGTACCTGTAGTTGTACTTGCAACACTTTGTTTTTCTCATCCCACTAATACTTATGTTCTTTCTACGTTAATTATCCTTGTTGCCTTCTTTTTTATTGGTGCAATTGACGATATTGCTAAAGTTTGGAACAAACGACGAGTTATCAAGGGGCTTATTTCAAAAAAAGAATATCAAAACAAAGCCGATGGCATTTCTGCCCGTTTACGCCTTAGCTTGTACTTTATTTTTTCCTTTATTGTTGCTGTTTTTGCTTATAAGTTTGTTCCTAATATGGATGGCCATTTAACCATTCCCTTTATTAAACCCAGTGTTTGGTTCCCCTACCTGCCAAACTGGGCCTTCCTACTTTTAATCTGCTTTGTGATTACTTCTACAGCTAATGGAGCCAATTTTACCGATGGTCTCGACTCCCTTGTTGCCATTCCCATTATCACCACCTCATTATTTGTCGGAATTATTGCTTATATCTCGGCTAATTCTCAATTAACCGCCTACTTTCTTATCCCCCATTTACCAGGAATCGACGAGTTATTTATTCTTTGTTCTGCTATATCAGGGGCTCTCGGTGCCTACCTTTGGTTTAATAGCCCTCCTGCACAAATATATATGGGAGACAGTGGTTCCATTGGTTTTGGTGGTGCCATAGGCATGATGTTTATCTTTATCAAGGCCGAATTATTTTTACCCATTGTAGGCTTTATCTTTTTATCCGAAGCACTTTCCGTTTTTCTACAAATTGGTTGGTTTAAGTTTACCCGTGCCACGCACAAAGATAAAACAGGGAAGCGCTTATTCTTAAGAGCTCCTATTCACCATCACTTTCAATTGCTTTGGAAGGATAAGTACAAAAATAACCTTGCCTTAAACTCTAAAATTGTGTGGCGCTTTCACATGATCTCTATTTTCTGTTTTCTTTTAGGCTTACTTATTTTTATTAAGGTTCGTTAATGAAGAGGTCCCTTTCTCCTCAAGAGATTTTAGAGAAACATCACATTCGTTCAACTGATACTAGAGTACAAGTCTTAACACATATCCACCAATCTCTCCACGCCCTTTCTCACAATGAAATAGAATCTTTTTTTAAGAATCGATTTGACAAGGTTACTCTCTATCGAACTCTCAAGACTCTTTGGTCAAAGGGGCTTATACACAAAATTAGTTCCGAAAATGAGCCTACTCGGTATGCAACCTGTCAATCCAATACCTGTGATCATCAACATCATGAGGACAATCACATTCATTTTAAGTGCCTACAATGCGAAAAAGTCTTTTGTTTATCCCAGGTTGATGTTCCCCAAGTCCACTTACCCCTTGGATTTAAAGCCACCTCTATGCAAATGATGGCTGAGGGCTGTTGCGATGGGTGTGAGCTAAGTTAAAAAAATGATGCCTGTATAAGGTATTATTGAGGAGCCCTACCCCTTGATTATTCTTTTAGTTTTTTAGCTGCGAAAATCAAAATCACTCCTGAAACAATCTCATATACTGTTGGAGGTATAGAGGCAGAATCAAATCCATCTAGGCCAAAGCTCAAAACTCGTCCAAAAGCAGTCACCAACATAATTAAGGCTGTAGCCAAAAACCACGCTTTTTCAAGTCAATGAACTAAAAATGTTTTTGGTATAAGTTCGAGCCTTACTCAATGGCTTCATACTATTAGCCGTTTTAGACATTAACAAGGCCCCTTGCCAATATGTAAATATCTCCGTAGCCAGAACTTTTGTATTTTTTTTTGTAGAAGAATCCCCCAAGGCTTCACTAATAAACTCAATCATCTTCCCAAAAAAAATGTTCACAGCATCCCTAATGGCACTACTCTTACCTGCCATCTCCGCACTTAAATTACCGAATGGGCACCCTGCAAATTTATCGGTTACATTGCACTCATCCATTTGAGCCCCCATCATCATATCAAAATAGGCTAAAACCCGTTGCACGCCGGGCTTACCCTTAGTTTGATCGATGAAGAACAAAACTTTCTCTTGATTTATTTTAATGACTTCTAAAGCAACGTCCTGCTTTGTTTTAAAAAAATGATACAAGGTTCCTTTATTTATGTCGGCCTTTTCACAAATGTCGTTTACGCCCACAGCTTCATAACCACGCACCCAAAATAAATAAGAGGCTATGCTAATAATATGACTTCTATTTTTACTCGTTCTTCCCATACTCACACTATTCTACTAAATATTTGACCATATGGTCAAATAAATATGGGACTTTCTTAGAATAAATTATATAATTGACCAATCAGTCAAATATAAGGAATTTAAAAATGAACCATACAATAGGAAGATATCAAATAACCCTCTTTATCGCCATCACACTTCTTTTAATGAGTTGTGCATCAAACTTAGTCCCTGCCAAATTAGAAAAGGGAATTTCAAATGCTTCGAGAGACAAAGCTATTGCTTTACTCAAAGAGTCTATGCTCGCCCAAGGGTACAATAACATCACAGACCAAAATGCCTACCGATTTACAGTAACAGATACATGGAGAGGCTTTATGGGGAAAATGGGGAAAATGGCCAAAATGTGGCCTCAGAATAAATCCAAACTAAAATTCACA
>CAZLBO010000067.1:0-9585 GCA_964557725.1 uncultured Bifidobacteriales bacterium
CGAGTTCACCTGCAATAACATTGGTGTTAAATGTTATTGAAAATAGAAGAGCAAATATTAATAAGGGTTTATACATAGAAAGAGCTCAAAATCATTTTCGCTTTAGTTGATTATTGCTTTTAATCTATGCGATTCCTTGGTTTCTGGCAAGTGGCCAAAAGGAAAAAACAGAAAACATCTCTCCTTGAAAATCCGGAATTAAATTCCGATATTTCAAGGAAGAAGTTTCACAGATAAACAGTAGGTAAAGCAAAGAAGTAAGCTCAAAATATACTTTTTTGAATCACTGTAATTATTATATATTTTCTATGAATCAGGATTTACTTAGGGAGTACAAATTGTGAGCCAATGGGACTTATTTAATTACAAAAAAGAAGGCTACTTCGGGGAGTATGGGGGAGCCTATATCCCTGAAATTCTTAAATCTACCATTGATGAGTTAAAAGACGCATTGAGGAAGGCCAAAGCAGAACCCGCTTTTTGGAATGAGTATGTAGAATTGATGCATAGTTACGGAGGGCGACCGACCCCTGTGACTCACCTTAAAAATTTAAGCGAACGCATAGGCGGAGCCCAAATATACCTCAAGCGAGAAGACCTCAATCATACGGGGGCACATAAAGCAAACAATGTTATGGGACAAGGGCTTTTGACAAAACGCATGGGGAAGAAACGAATTATTGCGGAAACGGGAGCAGGTCAGCATGGGGTGGCGACAGCTACTATGGCCGCTAAATTTGGCTTGGACTGCACGGTTTATATGGGGGAAGTAGATGTAAAGCGTCAGCGTCCCAATGTTTTTTGGATGGAGCAAATGGGAACAAAAGTAATTCCTGTTACTTCAGGGCAAAAGACTTTGAAGGATGCGATTAGTGAAGCCCTAAGAGATTGGGCTTTTTCCATGGAAGGGACGCATTATGTGATGGGAACTGTTTGTGGGCCCCATCCTTTTCCCGAAATGGTTTCATGGTTTCAATCTATTATAGGAGACGAAGCCCGTGAGCAAATACAGAAAATGACAGGGAAGTTACCTCATAAAGTATTTGCTTGTGTGGGGGGAGGCTCAAATGCCATGGGTATTTTTCAAGGTTTTTTGAATGATGAAGCCGTGGAGTTGATTGGTGTAGAAGCAGGTGGCCGAGGAAGAAAACCTGGGGATCATGCTGCTCGTTTAGCTGATTTTAGCTATGCGACTACTGGGGTGGCTCATGGTTATAAAACAAAATTTTTACAAAATGCAGAAGGTCAGATGCAAGAGACTCATTCTGTTTCTGCAGGATTAGATTACATGGGTGTATCACCTATTTTGGCTTACTTACATGAAGAAGGCCGTGTTCGATTTGAAGCGGCAATGGATGTCGAAGTGGTTGAAGCACTTAAAAAGCTCATGCGGTATGAGGGAATTATCCCTGCCTTAGAAAGTACCCATGCCTTAGTGGCAGGATTTAAAGAAGCGGAAAAGATGAATAAAGATGAAATAGTACTGATCAATCTTTCTGGCAGAGGGGATAAAGATATTTTTACCGTAGCGGATGCGATTGGAGACCCCAGTTGGATTCAGTTCTTAGATTCAAAAGTGAGAGAACATAATGCTTGATAGATATATATGTGAAAAGGTAGAAGAAAAAGGCTTAGCCATTATGGCGCATATAGTATGTGGTTATCCCTCCTTCGAAGCGAACTGGCAGATTCTCGAAGAAATGGAAGCAGCCGGTGTTGATGTTGTAGAAATGCAATTTCCTTTTTCTGAGCCTATTGCCGATGGCCCTTTATTTCTTGTGGCTAATCAAGATAGTATCGATCAGGGAACCAAAGTTAAAGAGTGCCTTGAGTTGATGAAGAGGGCCTCCGAAAAATTCTCATTTAAAATTTTGATGATGGGGTATTACAATACTGTCTTTATGTATGGAGAAGAACTGTTTATCAAAAAGCTACAAGATTGTGGTGCGGTAGGCCTTATTGTTCCCGATTTACCCTTGGAAGAAGCCACTCCTTTGTTAGCAATTTGTGATACTTATAAAATGGCTTTTATTCCTTTAGTTGCTCCTACTAACACAGAAGAGCGAATAAAAGAAGTTGTAGAGGGAGCGAGGGGCTTTGTCTATGCTGTGGCTCGCGTAGGAGTCACTGGCACAAAAACTAAATTTACGCCTGAAAGTGAAGCCTACTTGAAATTTATTAAAGAGACTTCAGCGGTTCCCTTAGCAGTGGGTTTTGGGATTTCAGAAAAATCAGACTTAGAATACTTAAAAGGCAAGGCTGATATAGCAGTGATTGGAACGGCAGTTCTTAAAGCCTATATCAATAATGGTCGAGAGGGTGTTAAAACTTTTTTTCAGTCCTTAAAATAACTAAAAATAATTTCAAAAGAAGTTAGTGTGACTCACCCGTCATTCCCGCATCGTCGGGAATCTAAAACATGAACAGATTAATTTTTCGGTCGTTAAATTAGGCTTGATTAAATTCTGTAAAATGGAGTTGAGCTAGTTTTAAACAATGTTGATAAAGTTCTGACTGCCCCATTTCTTTTAATAGGTTCAATAATTCACGATGAATCTCTATCATAAGGGTAGGGTTGAGCTCTAGCCCATTTGTCCAAGCGGTGACAGCCTCTTTAGGCTTTAGTTGTTTTTTGTGATTAAGTCCGAGCCAATAATAGGGTTCTACTAATTTGGGTTGTTCAGAAATCAACTGTTTACAGAAGCAAATGGACTGAGGGTAAGAGCGGCTTTTATAATGGAGCTTAATTAATTGAAGTAAACTGTTTAAGCGAATCGAATGGTAGCGATTGAGTGTTCCTGTGATAGGTTGTTTCATAGAAAGAATGGAATGGTAGAGCTGTATGGCCTGAACAGAGCGGTTTGTTTGAGAAAAGACCTTTGCTAAATAAAAATAGGGTTCCGATTTTTTTGGTTGAGGCTCTAAAGCATGGTTGAGCCATTCCTCTGCTTTTTCCCATTTTTTTAATTGAGAAAAACCGAACCCGATATAAGTGGGAATATCTTCATAAACCTCCTGGTTGATGGTTTTTGCATCAGGAATGTTGAGGACTTGTTGATAAGCATGTATACCTTTTTCCCATTCCTCTAAAATATAATAAGCGTCTCCTAAACTCATAGCAAAAGAGGGGTTGGTGTGAAGCCGCTTTGTGTCGGCTAAAATAAGGGGTAGGTTTCGGTGAGCCTTTTCTTTTTTGAGTTGAGGGCTTTCATAACCTCGATGGAAAATCGCTGTTGAATGATAGCGACAATGTAGACCAAGGTTTGCCGCAGAGGTATCTATTTGCTCATGTATAGAACGCTCGAATTGGAGAGAAGGGTTGTTGGGAAAGAGTCTGATTTGTAAAAAGCGTGGTCCATTATTGGTTTGATCTTGTGTGTTGATCACTTCAAATCCATGAATGCTATTTAAGGGTTCCTTTTTTAGTTTTTGTATAAGTAAACAAGTTTCTTCTGATAGTCTATCATCAGCATCAATCCACAGGATCCAAGCAGAAGTACTTTTTCGAATACATTGATTTCTGGCTTCACTAAAATTTTTTTTCCAAGTCGTCTGAAACCAAGTGACACCCAAGGCCTCTAAAATGGCCTGAGTTCCATCGGTAGATCCTGTATCATTTACAATGATCTCATTCGCAATGCCTCGTGCCGATTCAATGGCCTGCTTTATATTGCCAACCTCATTTTTGACAATCAGGTTGAGAGAAAGGGTGTGGGGTGGAAAGGGAGAAATTAAGGGACTTTGAATGGTTCCAAAGGCTTCATTAAGGTTTAAAGGGGCAGTCAACATAAATAGGATTCAGCTAAAATATGATGTTGTTGATACCTTTTTTTTAATTGATCGATAGAAAAAGTTTGGCCAGATTTAATTTGAATGCCATCGTTTAATAAATCTTTAGCAAGTTCTCTTTTCCCTTTTTTAAACCAGTATTCTCCCAAAAATTTTAAAGCTTTTATTTTCAGCAAAGGGTAATCGATAGGAATAAAGGTGGTTGCCTCTTTTAATTTTAATAGTTGAGTATACCAACGGAAAGCCTCATCATCATGATGGAGCTTTTCTTCAATTTGTGCCTTGAGTAAAATGGTTTCTGCTTGGGGTTCTGTTTGGGAAAGGTCTACAGAAAGAGCGCCTAAAGCTTGATCGTATTGCTGGAGAAAAGCCAGTGCGGTGGCAATTTTGGCAGGGCAGATGTGGAGGATGTGGAGACTTGTATTTGTTTTTTCTGCTTGTTCTGCAGCGAGTAAAAACCATTCGATAGAGTCTGCATATTCTTTTAAATCCATACAGGCATGCCCCAAACTGTAATAGGTGACAGGGGTAAGGTTCTTTTTTTGTTGAACTTGATGTAACAAGTATTCTTTGTTGCGGACTTGTTTGAGCCTCGCTGTTTCTGGGTTTTCGTATCCCGTATGAATCACTTTAATGGAAGTGTACTCTATGGGGATATTTAATTTTTCTAAAGACGGTAAAACTTGTTCATGTACAGGAGAGGTAAAACGTATTGCTGTTTGATTAGGAAAAAGCCTAATTTGATTAAAGACAGAACCTGTGTTCCCTTTATCTGCACTGTTTTGTACGAGAAAGCTGTAAGCCTTTGGTATGTCATTTTTCTTGTCTAATAATTGTTTAATGGCTTGTTTGTCAGATTCTAATAAGAGATCATCGGCGTCCAACCAAAAGATCCAAGGGCAGGTTGCGTGTTCTAAACTAATGTTTCTTGCTTGGCTAAAATCATTGACCCAAGGAAACTCAATAGTTTTTGCTCCATATTTTTTAGCAATAGAAAGGGTGTTATCTTGGGAACCTGTATCGACCACAATAATCTCGTCAAAAAAATCCTTTACAGAATCTAAACATTGAACGAGGTTTTTTTCTTCGTTTTTGACAATCATGCACAAGCTGATCTTTTGTGATTCTTGTGAAAAGTGTTCTGTAAATAGCTGAATAAACTCGTCAGCGTCTTCAGGCTTTCCTCTGGTTTTTATCAAAGGAATGAGTTGTAGTAAAACCCCCTTAGACTTTGAGGGGTTTAATCGGCAAGAATGCTTCCAAGCCTTGATAGCCTGTGGTGTATCGTTAAGTTTTAACCAACATAAACCCAATGTCGCCCATGATTCAATTACTAGTGAATAGTGTTGATGCATTTCTTCCAATAAATAAATGGCTTCTTTATATTCTTTTTGTTCGACAAGGTATTGAGAGAGGTAATGGTAACTGTATATTTTTAAAATATCGAATTGATTTCCCGTGGAACTATGCACCAGCGGCATTTTGATGACTTGTTTAAAAAGTTCGGAGGCTTCCGCTTGGCGGTTAAGATGTTGAAGGCTAATCGCTTTATAATAAACAGGGTCAAGCTTCTGAGGGTCGAGTTCTCTTGCTTGATCGAGCCATGTGATTGATTGGGTATACCGCCCTAATTTTTGCTCACCCAGTCCGATGTAACAGGGGAGGATATTGTAAACATCTTTATTGATGGATTGTAGGTGTGGTATGCTTAAGGTCTGTTGGTAATAACTTATTCCTTTTTCCCACTCTTCTAAAATAAAGTAAGAGTCCCCAAGGCTCATGGTAAAAGTGGGATCCACTCCTAAAAGCTCAGACTCTGCTTCTGCTAATTTGAGGTTTCGGCGAGCCTTTTCTTTTTTAGTTGTTTCGCTTTCATATCCTGTATGGTGAATGGTCGTTTCTGTATATAAACAATGAACCCCTAGTTTAGCAGCAGAAAAGATAAATTGTTCATGTATTCTGCGTTCAAAAGTAATGTCAGGGTGATTGGGAAACATCCTCAATTGCATAAATCGAGTGCCCACTGCTTGCCCTGCCTGTGTGTTGATGACTTGAAACCCAAAAATTCGATCGAGAGTGGCGGTTTTAAGTTTGTTAAAGTTAATAACTTGATCCTTGGGGATTCTATCATCCGCATCTAACCAAAGTACCCAAGAAGAAGTCGCTTTTGCTAAACTTTGATTCCGAGCTAAGCTAAAGTCATTTTCCCACTGGGTCTGAAACCAAGTTACATTGAGATTCTCTAATATTTTTTGTGTGCCATCGGTAGAGCCTGTATCATTTATAATAATTTCATCCGCAAACGGATAGAATGATTCTACCGCATGTTGGATGTTAGGGGCTTCATTTTTGACAATCATAATCACAGTGAGTGTATTTTTGGAGTAGGGGAGTTGAAGGGGCGTTTTAATACGGCCAAAACTTTGGTTGAGGTCTAAGGGGATGTCTCCTGTTCCTGCAACAGATGATTTTGTGGGAGAGGTTGTGCTTTGGGAATCAAGAGTCGCCTTTATTTTTTGAATCAAGTGTTTTGAGCCAAGTTGAATGGCCTTCCAATCGGTAGGGATTCCCCATTTTATGGCAGGCAACGAGAGGGTTTGCTCAAATAGTTTGAGTGCTTCTGCGTGCTGGTTTTGTATGTAATGGAGCTTTCCCCATTCAAACAAGTATTGAGGGTGTTGTGGGGCAATGGATTGATGTTTTTTAAACCATTCAAGTGCCTCAGGTATTTTATTGAGAAACCCTAAACATTGGCCATAATAAATATGTGTTGCTATAAAAACATCTTGTTGAATATTTTTGGCTTGAGGGTTTTGTAAAATTTCTTGATAAAGATTTAGTGCTTGATGATGTTTGTTTTCTGTTTGGTAAGTTCGTGCGAGAGAAAAAATGAGGGCAAGGGGTAATTTATTTTTTTGGAAAAGGTCTTCGAGGAGTTCTTTCTTTTGCTGGTTTTTAAACTCTACTTGTTTTGGATCATAATACCCCATGTGAGTGATGGATAAGGGGAGAGCTTTTCCCACTAAATTATTTTCTCGAATACTTTGAGAGAGCGATTCATGAATGGGGTTGTGAAATTGAAGGTTGTGATGATTAGGAAACAAACGGATTTGATGAAAAACACTGGAAGAGGCTCCTTGATGGGGGGAGTCAATATTGAATAAATAAACTTTTGAAGGATCAAGGGTTGGCAGTGTGGTGGTGAGCCAGTAAGAAGTTTCTGGAGGAAGGAGGTCGTCTGCGTCCAGCCATAAGATCCAATTTCCGTGACACCTTTTTAAACCATAATTTCTGGCCTGAGAATAATCATTAATCCATTTAAAGAATTGGATTTCACAACCAAACTCTTCACAAATTTTTACGGTGTTATCGGAGGAGCCTGTATCGACGACCACAATTTGTAAGGGAATATCCTTTAGTGATTCTAATGATTTAAATAAGGTGGGTAAGGTGTGTTCTTCATTTTTGACAATAAGGGCAATAGAGAGAAGAGGAGTGGAGTTTGCTTGAAGTCTAGTCACAAATTATACAGGTGGTACTTTATATTTGAGTAAAGTCTCTCGCTAATTTATTCATAGGAGTCGACCACTGCTTTTACTTTATCTAAATTAGGGTCAATTTGAACCGCAGAGCTCAAACGGGTGATGACATCGGCCTCGCTTCCGAGTATGCAAGAAACCTCCCAGAGATTGAGAAGGTGAGTGGAATCTAAGGGGTTAAGCTCAACAGCTAATTGCAGGAGTTTAAATGCATCTTTGTACATTTTGTTATGAAAGGCTATCACTCCCAATCCATTGTAGGCGGTAGAGCAGTTGGAATTTTCTTCTAGAATATTAAGAAATAAAACTGTAGCCTCATTGTATCGTTCCTCTTTCATAGCGATTTCAGCTGTTTCTAGCTTTTCATTAAGTGGATCAATATCATCAAACTTTTTAATAGTGTATACATTATTGGTTGAGTTCATGATGTGGCTTTTAATTTCTATTCCCTCTTTGTTTTTAGGATCGGCCTCTAAAAACTTATCTAAGTAGGGAAGGTACCTATCAATCCATTTGTTTTTTAAAGCGGCATCAAAACAATTAATGAGGGCGTCGGTAAAAGAGGGATATATGGATAAGGATTGAGTAAAACAGCTCCAAGCCTTTTCCTCTTCTCCATCATACCATGCAAGTAAGCCTAAGTTGTTATGGGCTCTAAAATTTTGTGAATCCTCTTTAAGTATTTCTAAGAAGAGTGCTTTGGCTTTTGCTAATAAGCCTTCGCGAATAAGGTTTTCTCCTGCAATGTTTTTTTCTCGACTTTGAATCATAAGCTTGGCGGCATCTTTGTTGAGTGTCGGCAATGATTTTAGTTGAATAAAAGATTGTTTGATTTCTGCAAATTGATTAGAACAAGAGGGATGGTTAAAGACATTTTCAAAAGTCTCTAATACTTCTTTCTTTTTTCCCAGTTGAATGCCTGCATCAAAATAATTAATGAGAACATCTTCATCTAGTATATTTAATTCAATAGAGCGTTTAAAGTGTTCCCATGCTACAGGGGTGTCATGACATTCATAGGCAATGATTCCTAGATAATTAAAACAAGCGGCTCCGTTATGATTGTTTTTTAAATGAGGCTCAATATTCTCTAAAGCTTCTTGATACTTTTTTTCTTGAATTAAACTTTCAATTCTTGATTTCCAGTCCTTGATCTTCTCATTTGAGACTGTGTGTGGGGGGCTTTGCTTCTCCACTTCTTTTTTTAGGGTTTCATTATTTGAGAAGTCAATCATAAGTGCATTTAAGCATTTTATTTGATCTGCTAGGGAAGCGGATGCTCGAAGTAGATCGAGAATGTTATTGGCAATATCGGTATCTAAGGGGTTAAGCTCTAATGCCTTTCTAAAAAAGCTGAAGGCCTCGATAAACTCTTGATCGTGAAAATAAAGAATTCCTAAGCCATTATATGCTTCAGAACACTGGTCGTCTTGATCAATGACTTTGAGGAAGAGTTGTCTTGCACGGGCAAAATCATTCTTGTGATAACAATCAAAAGCCTCAGTTAAAGATGACAACGAGGGGAGAGCTTCCTTTTCGAGATAAGTATCGTTGACGCCTTCTCGCCCTTTGCTCCACTTTTCTTGGAATTTCTTTTGATTTTTGCTCATTAGCTCTTTCCAGTCTACAGAATCATGAGAAAAACTCACGCTCCCAAAGTGAAAGACAAAGCTATCATTCGCTATCATTAATTTATAACCTAAATAACGTGCTCGTAAGCAGTAATCATCGTCTTCAAAGTTTCCTTTTCCAAATCGTTCATCAAAGTAGCCGATGTCATTAAAAGCCGTTTTTTTGATCAACATACAAAAGCCTGTAATACGTTCGAAAGGAGTGGCAGAAAGCCGATGTTGGTATTGCCATTTTTGAGATTCGGGAAAAATATCAAGCTCTGTTTGTACAGGAAAGTCTGGGACTTTTTGAGGCCCACTGATGTTGTTGGAACGAGGCCCGACAATGCCGATATCTTTATGGGTTTCGGCAAGGCTAACCATATTTTCTAACCATTGAGGAGAAACTATTGTGTCATTGTTAAAAATAAGAAGGTAATCTCCCTGAGCCTTTTTTAGCCCTTGATTCCAACCTTTTGCGACCCCTAAGTTTGTTTGGTTAATAATGACAGTGGCCCCTTGTATAGAATTGAAATAATCAGAGGTTCCATCGGTACTGCCATTGTCAATTAGGATTAATTCATATTGTTGTTGGGTATAAGCTTTAATCGATTCGATGCATTTTTTTGTGTATTCGAGTTGATTGA
>CAZLBO010000068.1:0-4352 GCA_964557725.1 uncultured Bifidobacteriales bacterium
CCGGTAATGGACAGTGCCGGGTAACGTCCTGTCATGTTATTGAAGATAAACATAAAGTCAGCCTCCAAAACCTTATTCGATCTATGGCATTGTATACGAAGTCAGAAGACCTTATACAACTAGGAGCTTATGTGAAGGGGACGAATCAAGAGTTAGATAAGGCTATTTTACAGCACCCTAAAATCGAAAAATTTTTAATTCAGAATATTGAAGATTCTATTTCAATGAAGGATATTTTGAATGAACTGTATCAATTGCTAAAACCAGGCTCAAATTGAAGGCATTCACTTTTTCACTAAAGAGTGTATTAGAACAAAAAGGTTGGTTAGAGGTTGAGGCTACAAGGCGACTTGCTGTAGAGGTAAAAAGGCTTCAAAATGTAAAGGAGGCGATAGTCTCCTTACAAGAGGGTCAAGAGAGTTTGAGAGGCCAGCGGTCAAAAGAAATCGAGTTTACAGCGCCCCTTCAATTACAATATGTGATCTATCACCAGAAACTAAGTTTAGACTTAGAACAAGCAAACCTAAAGTTGAGGAAGCACAAAGGTTTGGTTTCAAAACGTCAGTTAGAGCTACAGAAGGCTGTGATGGAGGTTAAGAAACTGGATAAATTGAAGGAAAGAGAGAAGGAATCGTTTAAAGAAGAGAAAAAACAAAAGGAAATGGACGTTATGAATGAGATTTCCACAAATTTCTTTTCGAGGCATTCACGTTAAAAAAAATGGGTAAAACAAATTCTCTGTATTTGTAGATGTTTTTTCCCTTTTTAGATTCAAATTTTTATTTTGCTGTAAAGAATGAGAGAAAGTGAACATGCTTCTTGAGCAATTAAAGATATTATTCAAAAAAAAATACTTGTGGCTAGTTGTGATGGGAGCCTTAGTGGGCACTATTGTTATTCGCAATAATCTTGATCAGTTTACTGTGAATCCCCCCCCCAATCAGGCTGGATTTGAAGAACTCAAATTAGAGATAGAGGGCGGTTTTTCTGTGGGTAAGGAGACTACTGATAAGACTCCTAAAAGGGCTCTTAAAGCGAGTTTAAAAAAAGAACCCAAAAAGGTTGTCAGAAGGAAGAAGGAAGGAAAAGTTCCTAAAGAGCCAGTTAAGGTCGAAAAGGGCGAAAAACAAGAAAAAGCACAGTATTTCTTTGTTTCTGACAAAATAATATGCCCTTGGGAGAGTCAACCTTTGCTTTATATTGTCATGGAATTGGAGTTTCGATTCAGTGAAAAAGAGCTAAAAAGGGAAATAAGTTTTAAAGAAAAAGAAATAGAAGCTATTATTCAAAAGACTGTTTTTACTCGGGAAGTAAAGGAGCTTGTAGCCCCTAAACTTCGCAGAGATTTGCTGAGGATCCTCAATAAATACTTACAGGTGGGGATCTTGAAGGATATTATTTTTAAAGACTTTAAAATCGAGAAACGAAAAAAGTGATTGTAAATACTCTATTAACAAAAGTTTTTGGCACTAGTCATGAACGTGAAATAAAAAAAATCAACCCAATTGTTGCGAAAATCAATGATTTTGAACCTCAGCTACTGAACTTATCTGATAGCGAACTGATAGAACGTTCAAAGGCGTTAAAAGAAAAATCAAAAGTAGAAGCTGAGGAGGGAGATGACTCCCTTTTGATAGAAGCCTTTGCCTTATGTCGTGAAGCCGCTGATAGGCGTTTGGGGATGTTGAATATTCTCAAAGAAAATGTGGCGTTTGATGTTTCAAAACTATCTCCATCTTGTCAATCTGAAGTTGAACAGGCCATGGAGCGGTTAGAAGAGGAAAGCCTCAAGGATATTAATTTTACGAGTGAATTTTATGCAGAGATGCGTGCCCTTTTCCCCGAAAGTCGATGGCCTTATCGTATGCGTTGTTTTGATGTACAGCTTTTAGGTGGGGTGATTCTTCATCGTGGGACAATTGCGGAAATGAAAACAGGAGAAGGAAAAACTCTTGTGGCAACTTTGGCTGTTTACCTCAATGCCCTTCGTGGAGAAGGGGTTCATGTGGTCACTACAAATGATTATTTGGCAACTGTGGGGGCAGAAGAAAATAGACCTCTTTATGAGTTTCTCGATGTGAGTGTAGGCGTTATTGTAAGCGGACTCAGAGAAGAAGAACGCAGAGCAAATTATGAAGCGGATGTGACTTATGGAACGAATAACGAATTTGGTTTCGATTACCTAAGAGATAACATGGCGAGAAACATCGATGATTGTGTTCAACGCGAACTTAATTTTGCGATTGTGGATGAAGTCGATAGTATTTTAATTGATGAAGCGCGAACTCCTTTGATTATATCTGGTCCTGCGGAAGAATCTACGGATAAATATCAAAAATGTAATAACGTCGTGAGTAATTTAAAGAAAGATACTCATTATAATGTGGATGAAAAATCAAGACATGTTGGTCTAACAGAAGAAGGGGTCAACTACTGCGAGTCCGCACTAGAATTGGATAATTTGTATGGGGACCTCAATACAGAATGGGTTCATCATATTACTCAAGCACTCAAAGCGCATGTCTTTTTTAAAAAAGATGTTGATTATGTTGTGAAACAGCGTGAAGTTCTTATTGTAGATGAGTTTACTGGCCGATTAATGGAAGGTCGACGTTATTCCGAAGGCTTACATCAAGCCATTGAAGCAAAAGAGCATGTGCCTATTGCAAGAGAGAACCAAACCTTGGCAACCATTACATTTCAGAATTATTTTCGAATGTACAACAAGTTATCGGGTATGACAGGTACTGCAGATACAGAAGCGACAGAATTTGGTCAAATCTATTCTTTGAGAGTGGTAGCTATTCCTACGAATAAGCCATTGGCTCGATTGGATGGAAATGATTTAATCTATCGATCTAATAAAGAGAAGCTGGATGCTATCGCAAAAGACATTAAATTTAGAAATGAAAAAGGACAGCCTGTTTTGGTGGGTACCGTATCCATTGAAAAATCGGAAGAAGTGGCTGCGCGTCTTAAGCGAGCAGGGATAGAGCATGAAATACTCAATGCGAAGCAGCATGACAGAGAAGCCTTAATTATTGAACAGGCTGGGCAATTGGGAAAGGTAACCATTGCAACCAATATGGCAGGTCGTGGAGTAGATATTAAATTAGGGCCTGGTGTGATTGATGTGGGAGGCTTGTATGTACTGGGAACGGAACGGCACGAAGCGAGACGTATTGATAATCAGCTTCGAGGACGTGCAGGGAGACAAGGTGACCCTGGTGGCTCTCAGTTTTATTTGAGTTTAGATGATGAGTTGATGCGGATTTTTGGATCGGATAGAATCGGTTATGTCATGGATAAGTTGGGAGCGGAAGAGGGCGAAGTGATTACTCACCCCTGGATCAATAAGTCTATTGCCAAAGCTCAAAAGAGGGTAGAAGGTCAAAACTTTGAGATGAGAAAACATCTTTTAGAATATGATGATGTAATGAATCGCCAACGAACAGTTATTTATAAGGTGCGTCATAAAATATTAAAGGGCGAAGAAATTAAAGATGAAATTGAAAATAGATTAGATGAGGCTGTGGATACGGTTGTTGCAGAACATGCCATTGAGGGAAAGTTTCCTGAAACATGGGAGTTAGATAATCTTTACAATGCCATTAAAATGGCTTTTGCCTTAGATTACAATATTGAAGAAAGTGAGTTGACGAGTAAAACTCCTGAGATGGTTTTAGATGAAGTTTTAGAGCTTGTAAAAAAGAGATATATTTACATAGAAGAGTCTATTGGAGAAGACACCCTAAGGGATGTTGAGCGACAACTTTTACTCATGGTCATTGATAATTTTTGGAAAGAGCATTTGTATGCGATGGATCACCTTAAAGATGCCATTCGATTTAGAGGTTATGCGCAAAAAGACCCTTTGCAAGAATATAAAAAAGAAGGACTTGTACAATTTGAAGCGACGCTTGATAGAATTTCAGTAGGTACTGTCGAGCGGTTGATGCATATTGATACCGATTTTATTATAAAACAGAGAGAGGCTGTAGCAAAAGCTCAGGAAATGGAACGCATCCGCCGGTCAAATATTTCTGAATCCTCGGATCAACTAGAAGCCTTTCAACGTCCATCCTTGCCTTCTTCTCCAGGAAGAGGGGCGAGTGAGGAAGCTGTAAAATCCTCTGCGACCTCTACCATTGTAAAAACAGACCCTTTTGAAAAAGCGGGCAGAAATGACCCCTGTCCTTGTGGTAGTGGGAAGAAGTTCAAAAAATGCCACGGAATAGGCCAATAAAGAATACATGAAAAAAGGTTTTTTTATCACAATCGAAGGCTTAGATGGATGTGGCAAATCGACTCAAGTCGAAAAACTCATAGGGCACTTAAAAGAAAAGGGGCAA
>CAZLBO010000068.1:4362-9503 GCA_964557725.1 uncultured Bifidobacteriales bacterium
TTCTGAAGAAATTCGAAACTTGCTACTTAACCCTCAATTTTTAAATATGTGTACAGAAACAGAGTTATTGTTGTATACGGCAGCGAGAGCGCAGCTAGTGAGGGAAGTCATAAAGCCAACTCTTGATAGGGGAGTACATATTATTGCAGACCGATTTGGGTGGGCAACGGATGCTTATCAAGGATATGGGAGAGGAATTGATTTAGAGTTTATTTCTCGGTTAAGAAGCTACACCTGTGGAGAGGTTTGGCCTGATCATTCATTTTTACTGGATATCTCCTTAGAAACAATGAATACAAGATTGGATAGTTTAAGTACTGGACGAGATAGAATGGAATTAGAAAAGAGTCAGTTTTTTGAAAGAACAAGGCTTGGCTATTTAGAATTGGCAAAACAAAATTCAAAAAATTTTACGGTGATTGATGGAAGCTTAAAAATGGAATCTATTCATCAGTTAATTAGCAAAGAAGTAGATAAGGTTATACTTAATTAATGTCTGAATTAGTATTTTTAACCAAAAATAGAGTAGAATAGGGTAGGGAAGTGATTCAAAAGGTGGAAAAATGAAAGCAGTAAAAAACAGTAAATTTTATCTCAGTGTACTTGTCTTAGTATTGGGCTGCATCGTTGCGGGTCAGGTATGGGGTAAAGGGAGTAAATACTCCTATGAAGATATTATTCGTCTTGAAAAAGTCGTGAATAAGATCAGTGAATTTTACGTTGAAGAAATCGATTCAGAAGATTTAGTCGAATCAGCTATCGAAGGTTTGAGAACGGTATTAGATCCTCATACAGCATATTTTACTGAAAAAGACTACACGAATTTACGTGTGAGCACCGAAGGTAAATTTGGTGGTTTGGGAATTACAATTGCTATTCGTGATAAAATACTCACAATTATTTCTCCTTTACAAGGGACGCCTGCTTTTAGAATGGGGCTACAAGCGGGAGATAAAATATTAGAAATTGAGGGAAAGAGTACAAAGGGAATTACTATTGAAGGGGCTGTAGAACAATTGCGTGGTGTTCCTGGTACAAAAGTAACCATTAAGGTTTATCGTATAGGTGTGGCAGAGTCCATGGAATTTACGGTCGTTCGAGATATTATTCGCATTAAGAGTGTTCCCTTTGCTACGATTATCAAAGATGGGGTGGGGTATGTTAAGGTGACTCAATTCTCAAAGAACACGACTCAAGATTTAGAAACGAAAATTAAAAACCTTAAGAAGCAGGGGTTAACATCACTTATTTTAGATTTGAGAAATAACCCTGGTGGCTTGCTCAATCAAGCGATAGATGTTTCTTCACTCTTTTTAGATAAAGGGCAG
This sequence comes from uncultured Bifidobacteriales bacterium, assembly GCA_964557725.1. Classification (GTDB taxonomy): domain Bacteria; phylum Fibrobacterota; class Fibrobacteria; order UBA11236; family JADFYW01; genus CAZLBO01. Next base: position 5,691 of record CAZLBO010000068.1, read on the forward strand.
TTGGTTGTGTACACTCAAGGCCGTACCATGCAACAAAATCGAAAATATCACAGTCGCCGAAAAGGCCTTTGGAATAAAGACCACCGTTTAGTTGTGTTGGTTAATGCCGGTTCTGCTTCCGCTTCGGAAATTGTAGCAGGTGCGGTACAGGATCATGATAGAGGACTTATTATGGGTAAACCTTCTTTTGGAAAAGGATCTGTGCAAACGATTCTTCCTTTAGATGCTCAAAAATATGCTTTAAAATTAACAACAGCTTATTACTATACCCCTTCTGGTCGTTGTATTAACAAGGCAGAAAATGCGGTACGTTCTAATAATAAAAAAGCCGAGACGGATTCTTTAGGTAAAGACTCTACTAAATTCTTTCTAACAGATAGTGGTCGTAAAATGTATGCAGCAGGGGGGATCACACCTGATGTTTCGATTGATGGTCGTATGTATGCTCGCTACATTAGAGAAATGGAACGAAAGACAATGTTCTTTCAATATGTAGTTAAAAATAGATTGAAAATTGAAAAGGCCGGAAAGGTCACTCAAAATTATAAAGTTTCTAAAAAAATGCTTAAGAACTTTAAGAACTATGTTTATGCAGATACTTCTTTTGTTAAATTCAAGAGTGCGTCACATATGGTATTGGAGGACTTTGGCTCTACTTTAAAGAAAGAGCGAAAGGCATTAGGAGATACGGTAGAGACTGCAAAGAGCAAGGAAATTGATACGCTTAATAAAAAGTTAGCGAAGTTGCTGGAAGCGAATACTAAGTTGGAATTCGGAAGAAATGAAGAATACATCAAGTATGGTTTAAAACGTGAATTGCTTAAAGCTGTTTTGGGTGATAGCGCTCAATATGTACATGAGCTGACTTTAGATAAGCAAGTGATTGAGGCAATGGAGTATTTAACCGATGAAAAAAAATATGCCAAGGCTTTTCATTTGAGTAAAGTGGAAGAAAAGAAGAGCGTGAAGAAGAAAAAGAAATAAGGGGCGAACTTGCCCCGCCTTGTCTAAAGAATACAAGATTTAGTTATAAATTTTGAAATCCCTTTCAATCTTTAGTTTAAATGATGAATAGCTAAATTGCGTATTTTTTCCTAAAATGGAAATGCCATAATCTAAGTATTCATCGGAATTACCTAACGATGCCTTTAGGGACAAGTCTAATGTTGAGACGTAATAGGTTATAGTTGGTTCAATGCTTAATTCAACTATCTCCCTATGAGGGTATAGATCGTAATCTTCCGAATAAGAGCCAAACCTGATTTCTGAAACCCCTTTTGTGTAAATTGAATGATGAATTGTGGTGCTAATTGTAAGCTTATTTATTGTGTATTCTAAAGTTCCAAAGACTTTATTAAATCTTCCAAAATTTATGATTCCCGTTATATTATATTTTTTATCATATATAACCCTATTCCATAATTCAATGAATTCATACCCGTATGTAATGTTAAATTTGTTGATTCTTTTGTTGTGCGAAAAGCCAAATGACATTGAATGAACTTTATCCGTAGTGTTGTCAGTAAAAAAGGCATCTTCATCAGAATTGAAATCGTACTGTAATGAGTAATACATTTTAAAGTTGTTTATCGTTATATAGGATAGAACTTTAATGTTTTGAAATTGGTAATTCTCAGAGTTATCAAAAAAGTTTCCGTTACCACTTTTTAGGGTAAAGCTTGTACCATAACAGTTTGTAGACTTAATGCACAAATAAGGTTCGAGATTTAAATCTAACTTATGGATTGAATTTGAGTTTTCATTTGGTTTTTTTAATTCCCAATCTTCACCAAAGTAAGAATAATTAAAAGTATAGTTGTTAGTAATTGCTGTTTTAATTCCGACATTTGCAAATAAAACTGTAAATGTTCCAAGGATTAAGACTAGTTTTAGATAAATATTATTCATGATTATTTCTATTTCTTATAACGTTTAAAGATCTGAGCTGTGGGATGTCCGACATCCGCCTTTACGAAGCGTAAGGATGCTTCGTAGAAGGATTGAATTTAAGTGTAATTGGCATAGCTTAAGTTATAATAATAATTCGGTTTCATAGTTTAAAGGATGTTATAAAGCTCAAATACTCGGGTTTTACTTATAGGGTTACTTATAGGGTTACTTATAGGGTTACTTATAGGGTTACTTATAGGGTGTTTCCTTTTGACATCTTTGCTATCATCTTTCCTAGGCTAGTTAATTGGTACTTTTGAGTAGGACTATTCGGGCTATTTGGTTGAGTCATTTCAATAAATTTCCCCTTTAGAGCTGGTTGGAGATATTTTTCAGTAAAATTTACTTTATCGGTTAATTTTAACTTGTTTAGGATTTCAGACCGTGATTGTACCTCATTGAGGGTATTTAGAATTCTCTGTATTTGGCTGGTGACAAATGGTGTATTAGGGGAGGGGGGAATGGTTGCTTTAGAGTTTACTTGTAGGGTAGTGACTCCGCCCCAATTTAGATCCATAACTGTTTGGTTGTATGGTGAATTCGTATCCTTTAAAGATAATTGATGGCCTTGTGCAGTCCAACCTTGTTTGATTTTTGGTAGTCCAGAGCCTGCCCGTTCACCCAAACCTAAAAGTAAAAACATTTTATGCAAGGTGCGATTACGGCAATCACTTTCACCTCCTTCCAAAGCTATCTCTACTGGTACTCGCATCATGCCAGGGTTTCTAAACCGAAAGCCCTTAGGCGATTTTACTACTTTCACAGAAGCTCGATCAGAATAGTCTGCATGTATTAAACAGTTTACAAGAGCCTCCCGAATAGTCTGATGGGTAAGTGTATCATCTTGACGAATATTATTTTTAATAGAAAAAGGCACTTTAATATTTTCTTCGAGCTTGCGTATAATTCGCCGGTAAAAATCAAATATATTTCCAGACCAAGTGCCATCGGGAATTAGCCGATCTAGCCAACGAATTTCGTTAGGGTCATCGGGTAACTCTTGATAATCTAAAAAGTAATTTGGAGCAACCTCAGTGATAATGGGTGATTCACCAAACATTAATAACCCTGCAAGAGTAAGCCCTTCTTCACCAGTTTCACGGTCTTTGCGCCAACAGCCAAGTTTAACTAATAATTCATCATTATCTAGTTCACTCCAGGGATGATCTGTTTTATGGGCAGAGAGCATGTTACGAAAGGATTTAATGCTCTCACTATTCAATTCATCAATGGAAAAACCCTTGAATATTCTAATGTCTCGACTGTCCTCAACCTGTTCGGCCATCATTCGACGAACAGTTTCTTCGTTCATTACGACGTCAGCACTGTTAAAACGCTGATAGCAACCTTTAAGGGGGTTGCTTCCCACAAAAAGGGGGCGATTAGTTCGTGAAGCGCGGGGGATATGCAGATGAATAATACTTTTATCTTTAATATCAATAACCTTAACCCATTTTTCTCGTAAGATATTGGCACTCACCTTTTGCCGGTTATTGAGCCCTGTCCAAAGTTCATCAAGAACCTTTTGAGTTTTTTTTATTCCTGCTACATCAAAGCTGCCATTTGTTAATTCTTTGACACCGAGGAAGATATCACCGCCGGAACTGTTGGCAAAAGCACTGTAGCTTTCCCACATACTAGTAGGTAAAGAGCCTTTTTTATCTTTACCCTGGGCAAGCTTACATTCCACTTCAGAAGATTCCTGTAATGTTAAAATATCTGTTAATGTATGTACTTTCATCATGTTTTAATAAAACCTTTATTCCTTGACTCATATCAAAGCTAAGCAATCTGACCTTTATTTTAAAGCTCCAAGTTTATCAGTTTAAAGTTGTGTTAAAGACAAAACGCTACCATATTGTC
>CAZLBO010000069.1:0-8467 GCA_964557725.1 uncultured Bifidobacteriales bacterium
ACAGGGATTAAAGCACAGGGAAGAGTCGAAATAAAAAATGTAAATGTAAAGACAGCAGAAATCCCTTCGGAATTAAAGATTAACGGATTAGTGACGATTAACAATGATCAGATTACGGAAAAGTTGAATGTAAATATTGATAACTCGGATGTTTCTGTTTCCTTAAAGATTAAAAATTATTTGGCCATGGCGCTTCCTGAACTTGCCAAAGGAAAGGTCACCGATGTAGTGGTAAATGTCCGTTCAAAATTATTGGATTTGGACAAGATACTTCCCACGCCTTCTTCAGAGAAAAAAGTAGTGGAAGAAGCCCCTGGAGATCCTTTAACAGAATTTCCGGAATTGCCTAATGTGAATGTATTGATTAAAGTGGATTTACAGAAAACAAAACTTTTAGATTTAGAAATGACCAACTTTAGTCAAACTATTACCGTTAAAAAATCACGCATTAACTCAAGCCTTAAGGGAAACTTGTACACAGGTAGCTTTTCAAATAGCTTGGATATTAATTTAGCGGATCGCAAAAATGCGATTGTAGCGGTGATGCTTAATGTGAATAAGGTAGAAGCTAATGATTTTATTTCTCGATTAAATGACAAGTTGCCTCCAACAAATGGCATGATGAAGACTCTCATAGAATCGGATAATACGATTTATGGAAAACTCTCTCTTAGTGTTAAGAACTTCAAAACCCACGGTTTGCCTCATACCTTTGCGGATAACCTTACGGGTGATATTCATGGAGAAATTACCAAGGGAAAGCTAGTTGATGTGGGTTGGGTCAAAGGCTTATCCGATGCGGCAGGTAAAGTCAAAAAATCTCTCGCTTTTTCAAATATGTCTTTTGATGAGTTAACTATGGATTTAGAAGCTAAAGACGGAAAGTTAATTGTAAAACATTTGGATATGAATAATACCCCTGGAGGCACGTTTAATGCAGGGGGCTATGTTAGCTTTAATAATGAATTAGGCATTACAATGGATCAAATTTTACCTCTTGGTATTTCTAAAAAATTATTAGGGGTGACGAGTGGAGCGACTTCTGCAATAGCAAAAAAAACAGGAGTAGCAGGGTTGGCTAATGTGAGTGCTTACCCGCAGAATGAACAAGGCAATGCTCTTATTTTTTACAAGCTGACGGGTACCTTTGCTGATCCTAAGTTTTCCATTGATAAAGAGCGTATGGCTTCAGGAGCCAAAGATCAAGCGAAGGCCGCACTTAAAGCCAAGTTTGATGCAGAAAAAGCTAAGCTAGAGGCAAGATTAAATGCGGAGAAGGATAAAGCGAAGGCAGTATTAAATTCTAAGAAGGCGGAGGCAGAGGCTAAGGTTGCAGAAGTAAAGGCCAAGGCTGAAGCAGAAAAGAAAAAGCTAGAGGCTGCGGCGAATAAGAAAAAAGCAGAAGCTAAGAAAAAGGCAAAGTCTGAGTCTAAGAAGGCCGGAAAAAAAGCCCTGAAAAAGTTGGGCTTTTAATTAAAGATGGATAATCTGAGAGCAGAACTTTTTAAACACCTCAAGCATGTGGTGATTAAAGTTGGTACAAAAATACTGATTACAGACAAAGGTAAGTTTAATCATAAACGTGTAAACGCTTTGGTTGAAGATATTTGTGAACTTAAATCCAAAGGTTATTCTGTGGTATTGGTAAGTTCAGGAGCTGTTGGTTTGGGCATGGGGAGTTTGGGATTAACTAAACGCCCTCGTCAGATCGCTCAAGAACAAGCCTGTGCGGCCATAGGTCAAATAGAACTGATGGAGCATTATTCTAAAAAGTTTAGCCAAAAAAAACAAAAGGTTGCTCAAATATTATTGTCAGCAGAAGACTTTCAAATCCGCAGTCGGTATACTAACATCACCCATACGGTTAAGGCCTTGCTTGACCAAGATATTATCCCTATTATCAATGAGAATGATTCTATCACCACGGATGAATTAAAAGTGGGGGATAATGACAAGCTGAGTTCTGATGTGGCACATTTTTTAAATGCGGATCTTTTGATTTTGGTTTCTGTAGCGGGGGCGTTGTATCCCAAAAACCCCATGACTCATAAAAATATTAGCCCCATTTCTGTGGTTCCAAAAATCACCCCTGAGATTAAAGCAATGGGTGGGGGAGCAGGGAGTGAAAATTCTGTAGGCGGCATGCGAGCCAAGCTTAAAGCCGTGGAGCAGGCGACCTTGGGTGGCGTGGCTGTGGTTTTAACTGATGGAAAGAAAAACGCTTTACCTAATATTTTAGCAGGTAAAAAAACGGGTACTTTGTTTATTCCTAATAAAACTAAACTGAAGGGACGACGTCGTTGGATAGCTTTTATTTCTGGCACTAAAGGTAAGATTCGTTTGGATGAGGGGGCTTTGGTTGCTTTACAGTCGGGGAAGTCTAGTTTACTTCCCTCTGGTATTGTAAGTGTGACGGGTAAGTTTAAATCAGGGGCTTTTGTGGATATTTGTTCCTCTAAAGGTGCAGTGAGGGGGCGTGGCCGAGTGCATTACTCTGCGGTAGAGATTGCAGATGTGATTGGATTGAAAAGCCGAGAAGCGGTTAAAAAGATTAACCGAGAGGTTAAGGAAGAAGTAATTCATCGTGATGATTTAGTGATGTATTGAGGACGTGGGTTTTGTTTAGTCACGGAATCGAGGGAAAAGTGTTGTCTTGAATTTTAAATTCTTATTAATTATTGTTTATTCAATTTCCTTTATCAATTGTGCTAAAAACCATTCAAACAATTGGAATGAAAATACAGATAGAAGTTATGGATTTTATAATTACAACAAATAAAGAGATTCTTCCAGTAGATGGGCGGGGAAACTATATATTACATGACAATCTTCTTGAATATCATAGATCAAATATTGTTTTTCCTAAACCGCTTAAATCAGAATTTCTCTTAACAAGAGAGCACTTCTCTGACAAGATGTTAAAGCTACTTGGGATTAAAAATGAGATAGAATTTAATTACCCAATATTTGATAAAAAATTCTGGGTTAAAGGTGATAACTCTTTAAAGTTAAAATTTGACGAAAAAATCTTTGCTGTTCTTATAGAATTAATTTCAACAAGTAATAGTTTAGGAGGAATAGCCATTGAATTTGCAATTAATCAATTTGGCGTAAATATACTTGATGGAGGGTATAGTCAAAAACATAGGCTCGAATTTTCAAATCGTGATAAGCAAATATCATTAGTTAAGAAGTTTTATGGTCTTGCTGTTGTGAATAAGTTATAAAATCTACTAAAGAAATCAGTATCTAATTTGAACGTGAATAGAGAAAAAAAGAAATGAACAAAGAGCACCTGTTAGAAATAATAAACAAAGGTGAAAATATTAATGTGGAATTTAAAACTTCACAGAGCAAGCTCAATAAAGATATTTTTGATACCGTTTGTGCTTTTTTAAATCGTAAAGGGGGACACCTTTTTCTTGGTGTAAATGATAATGGTGAGATAATCGGGGTAAAAGAAGATGCTCTCTCTGATATGATTAATCATTTTGTTACCCAATGTAATAACCCTGATAAGCTTTACCCTCCTTATTATTTATCTCAGGAAGTTATTGATATTGACGGAAAAAAAATCATTTATGTATATGTCCCCGAGAGTTCGCAAGTGCATAATACTGTAGGAAAGATATTTGATAGAAATGATGACGGCGATTTTAATGTAACTAAAAATAATAACCATATTTCCCAAATGTATTTGAGGAAACAGAGTACTTATACCGAGAATCAGATTTTTCCCTATGCAACAGTTGATGACTTAAATACTTCTTTAATTCAACGGGCAAGAATGCGTGCCAAAAATGAAAATGGAGGCATACATCCTTGGTTTGAAATGGATGATCTAACGCTGCTTAAAAGTGCCCAACTTTATAAAAAGGATTTTCAATCTGATAAAAAGGGGATAACGCTGGCGGGGATATTACTTTTTGGAAAAGATGAAACTATTTTAAGTGTATTGCCTCACCATAAGACAGATGCGATATTAAGACGAGAGAATGTTGAACGTTACGACGACAGAGATGATATTAGAACAAATTTATTGGATAGTTATGATAGACTAATGAGCTTTGTGGAAAAACATCTTCCCGACCCATTTTATTTGGAAAAGGATATACGTACAAGTTTAAGAACAAAAATATTTAGAGAGGCAGTAGGGAATATTCTTATTCATAGAGAATATTCAAATGCTTTTCCTGCAAAAATGATTATAGAACAGGATAGGGTTCTATTTGAGAATGCAAATAGACCAAATGGCATGGGTTTGATTTTACCTGATTTATTTACTCCACTACCCAAAAACCCTATAATTGCTAGAGTATTTAAGGAGATGGGATTGGCTGATGAACTCGGATCAGGAGTAAGAAACCTTTTTAAATATACCCCTATTTACTCTAATGGAGAACAGGCAGTATTAGTTGAAAATGATATTTTTAAAATGACTATCCCTACGACAAAAGAAAAGGATGTTATTTTAATTGACGGAGCTATTGACGGAGCTATTGACGGAGCTATTGACGGAGCTATTGACGGAGTAACTAAAGGAAGGAAAAATAAATTAGCAATACTTCTTAAGTTTATTGTTAATAATGATGGAAAAAGAACTCCTGATTATTTAGGTGCAATAAATTTGGGTAGTGAAAGAAGTATCGAGAGGTACATTGAGCAGTTAAAGAATGCAAATTTGATTGAATTTAGAGGCGATGCTTTGCAAACAGGTGGTTATTATATAACCCAAAAATTAAAAAAAACATTAAAAATTTGAACGGATCTTAACTCTCCTTCGGAGGATGAGGGACTCGCTTGGTTTTATTCTCAGCAAGAATTTCTCCACTTTTTAGGCGTTTTTGAAGGTGTTTTCTTTTTGGCTTTTACCTAAAGAGGTGCGAAAGACTTCAAGGAATTCATGTGAAGGCAATATCCTTTAAAACTGATCGCTTAATGGGCATTGTATATTTTAGTTTGAAAGAACTCCGTTTAATTTATTGGTAATACTTTTTTCTTTCTTACCGTTTTCTTTGTGGCCTTGGTCTTCTTCCTGCTCCTTTTTAATAACTCTTTTTTACCTTTATCAACCCCTATATTTTCATCTAATTCCAATCCAAAAACACTGGATAAATCCTCAGAGGATTGTAACACACGGGAGCTTTTCTTTTTGGAAGCTTTGACAAATTTCTGGGTTTGACTCCTTACTGCACTTTCCACTAATTCTTCCATTTTCACACCTCGGAGTACAAACAATAACTCCGGTTTATTATCTAACCTTACTGCCACTCCATACAATGAAGCCGCCACATGTTTACACATGTAAACTGAATCGGGACAAGAACAATTAAAGTCAATTTGTCTGGGTGTAGGAAAAAGACCTGTGCCACTTCCTGTTAAGATAGATTCCAGCTCTTTAGGAAAATTTCCTTGCAATAAACTTTGTACAGATTCTAGTTGTCCCTCACAAGCTTGGATCATGTCCTGCCATATTTTTTTCTTAATGGAAGTTATAGAAACCTTAACTTTATAAGGGATACTTCCACTACCCTGTACTAAGGCCGTTACCTCTTTGGGGGTAATCTTTAAATCAACTACAGACCCATGACGAACATAGCTTCTCCCTCTTTCCAGCCTATTTTCATAATCGGCATACCTCTCCAAATTTTTACTCCAAGACTTACCCCACCAAGTGCGAGTAAGATTACGCCCCTTCACCTCAATAGGTTCTATGTCTCCTCTTTTTTTTCGAAGTTTTACAATTAATTTTGCTGCTTTTTTTTTCCGATCCCCCACACGAACATAGGATGGATAATAATCATAGGAACCCATAAATACCTCTTTAATTTTTTAAGTTAAGGGAAAACATATTTAGCAATTGGTCGTCTTTCATTTCTGTGATCCAATTTTCCGAATTACTTTTTATGACTTCATTGACCAAGGAAGTCTTGCCCTCAATCAATTGATCTATTTTTTCTTCTACAGTACCTTTGCAAATCAGTTTATGTACCATGACATTCTTTTTCTGCCCAATACGGAAAGCTCTATCTGTCGCCTGATTTTCAACGGCTGGATTCCACCACCTATCAAAATGAATCACATGATTGGCTGCCGTAAGATTAAGCCCCACACCTCCCGCCTTTAGAGACAAAATAAAATAGGGTACATAATCATTACTTTGAAATTGCTCTACATGGGACTTACGTTGTTTTACGGATGTCCCCCCATGCAACACAAGCCCTTTTTTACTAAAAATCTGATTCAAAAATTTATCTAAACCAGGGATGATTTCTTTGAATTGAGTAAAGATAAGTACCTTTTCTCTTTTCTGATAAATGGTTTCACATATTTCCTTTAAACGTTGAAATTTACCACTGTGTTTTAGATCGTACTCATTAGAGCCATCGTATTGATCTGGATGATTACATAGTTGCTTAAACTTGATTAAATAACCAAGAATAAGACCCCTGCGCTTTATTCCATCTACATCATTTAATTGAATTTCCAAGTCGCTCACCATTTGCCCATAGATCACTATTTGTTTCTTGGAAAGCGGAGCGTAAGTCTTCATTTCTACCTTGTCGGGCAAATCAGTAAGGACTGTTTTATCTGTTTTAAGACGACGCAATATATAGGGATTAATGACATTTCTCAACCTTCCATAACCATCGGGATTTTCCTCCAGTTTTTTGGTGAAACGATTGAATTCACCAAAGCTCCCCAATAACCCTGGGTTCAAAAAATCAAATAAAGACCACAAGTCACTCAATTGGTTTTCAATGGGTGTACCCGTGAGTACCAAACGATGTTTGTTCTTTAATTTTTTAACCGCTTTTGTCTGCTTGGTATTGGGGTTTTTAATAGCCTGCGCTTCATCCAAAATAACATAAAACCAAGAGTTTTCTCCTACCCAAGCAAGTCGCTCCATCATCCCATAGGTTGTTATGACTAAATCCCATTTTTTTAATTGAGTCGGTAAGCCTTTTAGTTCCTTGGAAGCTAAAGATTGTGGGTGTGCAATGACAGCCTTTATATCTGGGGTAAACTTTTCAATTTCATTTTGCCAATTCGTCAAAAGAGAAGCGGGTACGACTAAAAGACTAGATGGATTCTTTGCCGCTTTCTTCTTTTTTAGGTATTGGAGCAAGGCCAATACTTGAATGGTTTTGCCCAAGCCCATATCATCTGCGAGACAACTTCCAAATCCCAAGGAATGTAAAAAGACTAACCAATTGAGCCCTTTTTGTTGATAAGGCCTAAGAGTTGCCTTAAACTCTGAACCCAAAGAGATAGATCGAACCAGATCTGGATTTCTCATTTTTTTAAACAAGGATTGAAGCCAGTCCCCTGCATTAATTGCGGAGCTTTTAAAGGAGCCATCTGGACTCTCTAAATCCTTAATTCCCATTAATATTTTCATGGCATCAGCTAATAGGAACCCTTCCGTTTTGGCCATATTTCTAGCTTTCTTCAACAATTCTAGACTTGATTTGAGGGAATTAGGATCCACAGCCATCCACTTGCCTTTAATCAATACAAGACCTTCAGAGGCATTTAACAAAGACTTCGCTTCTTTTTCACTGATGGGGTCGCCATCAAAAAACAGAGAGGCTTTAAAATCTAATAGCGCATCAAATCCCAAATTGCTAGGTTTATTATTGCCAATGGAAAATTCGAGAGATATCTGTTTGGAAGCCCGCGCCCACCAACGAGGGATGCGACAAAGGATGCCCACTTTTTCATAGAGTGTCACCTCAGATAAAAATTGATAAGCTTCCTTAGGGGTAAAGGCAATAGGATGAAACAGTTCTCCACTTTCCAGCATTTCTTTGAGCAACTTGCTTTCTTTAGAGGCTTTCCGAACGGTTGCCAATAGTTCTAACATCAACGGTTGATCTGCTTCGTATTGCTCTAAGGCATATTTTAGAGGAAGGTGTTTTGTTTGGGAACCTCCTTCTTGTATGGTGGAGTAAGTGGCCAAAAAAGCAAAGGGGCGATCCTCATTCTTTTTATTTTCTACTAAATGGAAGTGGATTCGGTCTATTACATGATTGTCAGGAGTCAAACTTTTTAGGAATCCTTCTACACTTCCCTTGTAACTACTCACTCCCTGATGGTAGGAAGTTTGTAATTGAAGCCATATCTGTTTGAGTAGTTCTTTATTTAAATATTCCCATCCCACCATTGGGGGAGCTTTATATAGATAGTCTTCAACCTTTTCTTCTAGTGAGACTTTTATTTTTTCACGTTTGATTTCTAATTCAGGGGCAAGATAAAGTTGTTTGGTAAACTGAGAAGTATAATTGCGCCAGTAATTGAGGGTTGGAGAAAGGGAGATGTTTTGATCTGCCAAGCTTAAGGCCAAAAGCCATGATTCCGTTTTATTTTGAAAGGTCTCCCAGAGCTGTTTTTCCAGACGTTCTTGATTTTTGTGAATGGGGGTCTTTACTTCCTCCCATTCTAATCCGATGGTTTGGGTTGGTAG
>CAZLBO010000069.1:8477-9484 GCA_964557725.1 uncultured Bifidobacteriales bacterium
TTAAGTTTTTCATATATTTCTATTGTTTAACAAGCCGTAAACCCGCTTTAAAAAAAAATTATAGGAAAGAAATGTAGATAATTTGTGCAATGATTTAAAAAAAAACACTAGGCTTTTATCGTAAAATTTTCGAGAGTATATCCTCCAATTCCCTCCCCCATTTGTGGCTTGATAGAGTCCTACTCCGTCATTCTGGGTTATTCAGTAACACTTCGTGTACTTCATCGGTCGGCGATTCTAGCCTTGCGAAGTCCAGAATCGTTGTTATGATCTGCTACCGATAATTCGTGAAGGATTCCAGACGAGCTGGAATGACAGAGTTCAAGCCTTGTAGTGAAAAAAACATTAAAAATTTGAACTGAGCTTAACTTTCCTTCGGAGGATGAGGGACTCGAACCCCCAAGCCTTGCGGCGGCAGTTTTCAAGACTGCTGACTTACCAATTAGCCTAATCCTCCATAGGAAGTGCTATAATAAATAGTCTCTTTGGTTGTGTCAATATGAGAATAGCAGAGAATTTAAATTATTCCGATTCTTCTTCCGTCAGCAACCATTTTTCGATTAAATCATAATAAAGTTTGCCATCCTCATAGCCTTGGTCGATAAGAACACGGGAATAATCCCCATCAAAAAGCAAAAAACTAAGAAGTTCAGAAGAAATCCAGCCCCCTAACATATTGCTTAGGCTTCGGGGGAATTTTTTGCGGAATTGTTCGGCTATTTCGCCAAAGTTAATCAAGGGGCTGACTCGACAAAGGTCAATAATCTTGGAACGTCTATCCTCGGGGGGAATTTGACTATTGAGAAGGTTGATGTGATTGAGAACTTGTGAATCATATTCTATGGAATCCAAAAACATGGACTCGTAAACAGCACCTGCAATATTACCAAGGGAGGGCTCCTCATTAGTAGTGGCACTTTTTCCACGGAGGTGGATACAGATGATTTTTTCGGCCCCCAGTTTGACGACAGGGTTAAGAGGTGCCAAGTTTCTTAAGGAGCCGTCTC
>CAZLBO010000070.1:0-9432 GCA_964557725.1 uncultured Bifidobacteriales bacterium
AGATTCACTGGAGTGTTTTATTGTGAAATCACCTAAAACTTCATAACCTTCCTGTAATTGTTTGTCGATTCCAAATACATCACCTGAAGTGAGTCCTTTGACGAGAATCTCCACTTCATCAAAATTAAAGGGAGTTGTTTTAGATATAATGTTACAGATGCCGTGCTTTTTAGCCAATCTAATATAATCGTCTACATTATAGGCGGTAATGAGAGCAGTTTTCGAAAGGGGGGAAATTGCCTCTACTTCTTTCAGTAGTTCATAGCCCTTCATTCCTGGCATATTAATATCACTAATGACGAGGTTGTACTGCTTTTTTTTGACCTTTTCTAGTGCTTCTTGTGCATTGGGGCATGATTCAACATTATAATTAGTTTCCAGAAAATCTTGTAGCATCGTTCTTATGCCTGGTTCATCATCTACTATTAAAATATCATACATAATTAATTCCTTTTCAATTAATAGGACGTTCAGAGGGAAAGATTAATTCTATTTCTACTCCCTCTTCGGAGTTTTTAAGATTTATACTACCTGCGTGCTCTAGCATAATTCGATGGCAAATACTTAAACTTAGGCCTGTTCCTACTCCAGGTTCTTTAGTGGTATAAAAGGGGTCAAAAACATGGGAGAGGTTTTCTTTGGAAACTCCTCCTCCATTATCGGTGATATGCAAGGTGATACTTTGAGGTCGAATCAGGGTATTGAATGTGATAAATCCTTTGAAATTTGGTTTATTGAGACAATTATCTATTAGGGCATGCATGGAATTTCTGATTACTTTATGTATTACATTTTCTAATTGTTGAGAATGTCCCCAGATGTAGACTTCAGGGCTTAGGTTTGATAAATCAAAATGGATTCCGTTGACCTCTTTTTCTTTGAATTTTGAAATGGAGTCATTAATAATATTTTTTAATTGGAGTTTTTTGAATTTGAATTGAGAGGGTTTGGAAAGGTAGAGTAAATCATTAACAATAGCTGTCGCCCGTTCGACAGAAGTAAACATTGTTTTAACTCTTTCGATTCCTTTTTCATTTAAACCGTATTTTTCAGGCATTCTAATCATTAATTGAGAATTTCCCGAAATACTAGAGAGCGGGTTATTGATTTCATGGGCGATACCTGCAACCATAATTCCTATGCTGGCTAATCGTTCGGATCGTCTTAGCTTTACATTTAATTCCTCAAATTGTGAGACGTTTTGAAGTGTTTCAATATAGTGTTGCTTGGAGGATAGCTGAAACGTTTTTACATCTACTTTTACCTTTATTTTTGAAAGGGTAAATAAAAATCCATCATGATAATGTGAATTGGCAATAGGGCATTGGGGGCAAGGTTTATCAAGATTATTAAGAACTTTATAGCATTTTTTCATTAAAAGTTCATCTTTTTCTAAGTTGAAAAAGGATTGATAGCTTTTGTTTAGATTGACAATGTTATAGTTTTCATCAATCACAGCAACTCCTTCTGTTAAGGAGTTGAGAGTATTTTCAAGCTGTATAGCTGAGTGGCTAGCCTCTGAAAGGGCTTGTTTAAATTTTATTTTATCACTTTTGGCTTTACGCAGGGTTATTGTGAGAAATAAAGCAAGACTGATAAAGAGAAGTATAAGAAGAGCGGGCATTAAGTTTAATTCGAACCTTTGTTAAATAATTTAGTAAGGTGTTCTATCGTCTAATAAAATCACCTTCTGCTAGCATTACAGGTGTAACCTCTTGTATAAATATGGAACTAGAAGAGCCATTGACGCGGATGACTTGACCACGTGCAATATACTTTTTCAGTTCCGGATTTCCTTTCGAATAGAATTTTACATTCATTCCGGCTTCTAATCCAGAGCTTTGTCCAAGATTTGTAATTACATAGGAATAGGGCAGGGTAAATGTTGCGACAGAGTGAATATAAATGATATTTCCTCCTTGAGTTTTCGCTTGCTTTTCCTGTATTTGAATTCTAGGGATATTAGAAACCTTAATTGCCCAAGGATTATTTTGTATACCATAAAAAACTTGTGTTACTTGAGCTTTTATGCTTTGTTTGCTTGTTTGTGTAATTTTTATTTTTCCTGTTGGAGTTAGGATTTTGACTCCTCTTTTTGTTGTGACATTAAATAGCATCCAAGTTTCACCAAGATTAACAATAGCGTTATTTTTCCGTTTCAAGCGGATTTGTTGATATGGGAAGAGTATTCTTTTTTGGTGCAATTTTCCTAGGGGGATAGATAGGGAGTAGAAATTTTTTATTTCCGCTGAATTTAAGGAAAAGGGGGTTTTTGAGTAAAGATACAGGTAAGAGCTTAATTCTGCTTCAGATAGGGAGTGCTCTTGGGAAGTTTCGTTCTTTGGTTGAAAGGATGCGTGAGCATCATTTTCTGCATAACAGAGTAGAGTGGAGCCCCACAACAAAAAGGTAAGTAATTTCATAACTTCAAATGAAACTTCTAGTGCTCTAAAAGCAAGAAAATAAAGGTATAAGCGTGTTTAATTCCTACTTAATAAACATGAGAACTTGAACTTGGCAATCGCCAATTTATTAACCTGTTTAATGATGGGGTTCGTGGATACTCTAAGCTATAAATTATGATGGACTTAGAGGGGGGGGAATATTACAATGAGAACGCACGTTTCTATGAATGGAGAAAATAATGCCAAAAGAGCAAGGGGTTCCCCCTGAAAAGTATTACACAACCGGACAAACAGCTGACAAGCTCAGGGTATCGGTATCAACGTTAAAGCGCTGGATAAAAGAGTCAGACGGATTAATACCTACGCTGCATCGCAATACAAATGGTTGGAAATTATTCTCAGAAGAAGATTTAGAACGATTAAAAACATTTCAAAAAGACCGCAAAAGAAAAGGGCGTATTTATCAAGAAGATACCTTGAAGCCAGTGATTAAATAAATGAAATTAACTCTTTCCATATTACTTCTTTTGGGCTTGTGCTCACCTTTACAGGCTGTGGATAAAAGATCCCGTGCAGAAGCGATACCAGGAATAATATCTTCAAATACTGTGGGGATTGGCAATATTTGGTTAGATGGTTTTTTTGAGTCTTTTGTTCAAACCTCCGTTCAGCGTGCAAGCAGTTTGGATTCCTCTCGTAAGGATATAGTTAATGAAGAATGGAAGTTTTTACCAAGTATTAATGGAGAGATAGGTCTGACACAGTTCATGGATCTTAGTTTACAGAACATCCCATGGGATGGGAATAAGATGGGTGTAACAGAAGCACATTTGAAATTGACATTTCCCAATAATAGAACATTGAGAGTTTTGGGTTTTGCTGTTATGGCAAATGCAACTTTATCAACAGAAGAGAATATTATATCTGTCCAAAAGGAAACCCCAACCTTTGATCCAATTGTTTGGTATATGGGGATTATCGATTTTGATTTAATAAAACTCATGCCGTCCTTTCCATTAAAAATATACCTGAATTACTCTTCTTTAAATGATTATCGATTCTATCGGATTTATAGTCAGTATTCTTTTGATGCTGGTGCAGAGCTTAAGCAAGAACATTATAGTCTTTTTGTTAAAGGAGGATTTTCTTTGTACAGAGAGAAAGAGTCACAACTTAATAGAGAGAGTAGTTTGTCACTTATAGATATGGGTGTAGGCTTTAAATGGCGGTTTGTAAACTTATTTCCCTTGAATATAGGAGCAAATGTAGAACTTGATCCAATTGAACCGATGGGTTTTTTGGAAAATGACTTAAAGCAACCCTTAAAAATAAAAATATTTTTTGAGTACCCGCTTTATTACAAGAAAACAAAAAGTGAAACAATAAGAACTTTGATATTTGATGAGAAAAAACGTAAAAATAAAAAAAGAACGAACAGTAATAGAACATCCGAGGGAAGAGAGCATGGAAAGCAAAAGAACTTACTTTCTCTAAAGGAACTAGAGTTAGCAAATGAAAGCTGGGAAAATGAAAACATACAAAAATTAATTTTAAAGAATAAACAATTAGAAAGTATAAAATACAGAAAGAGAAAAAAAATCTATAACAAATTGATCTATGGAAAAAAAACCAAAAAATAGCTTATTCATTCAAAGAGTGATTGTTCCTTTGGTTTTCCTTTGGATAATAGGGGGGAATGTATTTGCATTTGAAAAGAGAGATAGGTGGTCGGGATTGAATATGGTGACTTCATCCTCAACGATGGGAAAGGGTAACTTTTTCTTATCCATGCATGGGAACGCCTTCTTATGGGATAATCAAGCAGCAGAAAAGCTACCAACTATATTACCGAATTTGGAATTAGGCTACGGAGTGTTAGATTATCTCCATATTGTTGGTGGCCTAGAAGTCCGCACGACGAAACCAAGTTTAGCGTATTTAAAATTTAAAATAACAACTCCTAATACTAAGAGTATTCGATTCTTTGGAGTTTCTCAATCTATTGAGATGTATCGTAATTTACTGGATGAATTTAAATCAAATGGGTTTCGATATAAAAATGAAGGATTTTCTCCAGATAAATTTATAATAGGGAATGATGATTATATCACTTTCTTTCGGTTTATCACCTCAATGGATGTGGAACTTATTAAGTGGTCTGCTTATTTACCTTTCAAATTTTATTTTAACATCGGGTTTGAGGGAGGACTATCATCATGGATGGCACAAAATGTACAAGCGGCAAGGGATGTATACAAGACAATAAACAATGGAAAAGAGGCCTCTGAGGGGAGTACGAATTTCTCAAAAGTACCGATTTCTTTTGGTGTAGAATTAAAAACACAAAAAACGGACTTTTTTATTGAAGTTGTAAGTGAACCCTTTTTAGAAAATATTAAAAAAATCATCTATTTGGGTAATGAAAAAAAAGACCTAACTCTTGTGAGGTACAATGTGGTTGTTTCAGGAAAAGAACCACTATTAAAAATATTAGATATTCATTTATTCGAGGTTCCTATTTATTTAAGTATAGGGTCAAAGTTAAAATACAGCAATGGGAGTACTTTCCAATTTGGTTTCTCTTGGTTGTTGAGTCATGATGTTGGTGCTTCACTTGGACCATGTAATAGCGAAAATAAATGTAGAGAAGGTGCAGAGGATGGCTTCTCACCTTTTTATCCACAATGGAAATTATTTGGAAGAATTAATTATCCTATTCGATTTAAACAGAGTTCTGCAGAATTATATCGTGCATATATTTTAAAAAAGAATAAAAAATCCCGAAAAGTTTTGGATATAAATAATAGACTTAAAGGGCTTAAAGACAAAGAAGCTGGTCGTGATGAATAGAATACGAAAAATAGTAATTGTGTTGTTGTTTATAAGCAGTATGTTCTCTTTTGGAGAAGAGAAGGGCTTAGAATATGAAAATCTTTGGTATCATGTCGATGAGTTAGTTGGCCGTTTATATCAAGAAAAGTGGACATATAATGTGGTTTTAAATGAGCTGAAAGAGGTTAAATGGGCAACAAATGATGTAAAAGAGCTAATTGAATACCCATCAAGTGTTCATAAGTTATTTAGAGATGAAAGGGCGATGATTGAAATAAGAATTCAGGAAGTGCTTGAAAAGGTTGATCATACAAGGTCTCTAGTTCATGAAATTGAAAATCCGATTTTGGGGGCACTTCTAATTACACAAGAAATGCTCCAAGATGAAGCAAATAAAGACATGGTGAGTATATTAGTTGAAGATAATAGGAAAAGAGTTCAGAAACTTATACAAGTAAGGAAGTATTCAAATGCACTATGGGGGGAACTTTC
The DNA here is from genome assembly GCA_964557725.1 of uncultured Bifidobacteriales bacterium. Classification (GTDB taxonomy): domain Bacteria; phylum Fibrobacterota; class Fibrobacteria; order UBA11236; family JADFYW01; genus CAZLBO01. The sequence goes on from CAZLBO010000070.1 coordinate 5,730, forward strand.
TGAAATTCTTAAAATATATGAAAAACATCAAGGAATCAAAGCTGAAGAAGCAGTCGACAACCTATTTGGAGATGACTTTTTAAAAGTGTTGGTGAGTCAAATAGGGGGGACTTCTGACTTGTTTTATAAACGGATGTTTTATTATAAGGATATCTCATTTAATAATGCCTCGAATAAAGATAGAGTTAAAATTAAATCAAATGAATTGCTAAGTATTCGTCATAAAATAGAGGCTGCGAGCGGAAAAAGAGTTAAACAAGATGTGGAAACCTTGATTAGAAGAGTGGAAAATAAATATCCAGTTGATGAGCTTTATCATTACTATGGAATAGCTTTTATGCGTGAAAAGGAATATGGAAAAGCCATAAAATCTTTTAAACATATAGGTGAAAAAAGCTTGTTTTATACGAAAAGTCAATTTTATATAATCGAAGTTCTATTTGAAATGGAAAAAGATGAGGCTGTACTTGAACTTTATCATAAGTGGGTTGAGGCGTCTAGAACTTCTCCACTGTACTTTCAAAAGGTACAGTATTTAGCAATTCAAAGTTTATATAGCCTTAAAAAAGATGAAGAAGTTGAACAGTTGTTGCTTTCGTTTAAAAATAAGAACATTTTTTATTATAAATCTCTTTTGATTTATGCGAAATCGCTTGTTAGGCGAAATAAACCTAAAGAAGCGAGTAATATATTTAAACTAATTGTCAAACAAAAAAGTATTCCTGATAAATTAAGAACTCAAGCCCAGTTAACATTGGCTATGTTAAAGGTTGAACAAAAGTATTATGATAATGCACTTCTGGACTTTAATAGTTTATTAGATAAAGAAGACCTTCAGGCCCCAGCACTATATGGAATAGTCTGGTGTTATATAAAAATGGGAAATGTATTATTAGCAGAAAAAACATTAAATAGTTTGATTAATCAATATCCCGATTCGCCTTCTGCTATTGAAGGGGTTCTTTTGCTTAGTAAATGGAAATATAGACGAGCAATTGAATTGTGGAAATATAAAAAAAATAAGATAAAATCTTGGGTCTCTTTTATTGTTCATGAAACTAATACACAAAAGAATAAAAGAGCACCGTTAACAATTAATGAAAATCAAATAGAGAAAAGGGCGAGAAATCAGAATGAAATGGCTCTTTTAAATATTAATAAATTGTTTGAGGAATCGATTGAGTTAGTTGATTATGTAAAGAAACATTATAAGTCAGGAGAGTTTTTAGAAGTCGAGTTTTTAAAGAAAAGAGAGTCTTCTCTTAGAAGATTGAATGAAATATTAGAAGGTAAAAGAGTTAAGGATAAAGGGCATATTTCAAAAAAAAGTCTAGATAGAAAGATGTATAAAAGCCAATCTTTGAAGTTGGATATGTTGATTGGGTATCAGAAATGGATAAATGAATTGGAGAAAGAATATTCTCAAATTTTGGTGAGCCTTTCTCAACACGGTTTATTACGTCGTAAGAAAGAAGATGTAAATGAAGAATTTGAAAAAATAAAGTTTTCTCTTTTAGAGAAAAAGGAATACGCAATTGAAGATGCTTTAAGTTTGATTGAGAGACTGCAAGGGGATATTCGTTCTTCTTTTGAAACGGATAAGCTTCTTTTTTATAAAGGCTATTTAATGTATAAAAGAGAAAGTGAACGTGGGTCTTTTGAAATGGTTAAAGGAGTGAAGCAGGTTCATTTTGGAAATACAACCTTTGAATATCATTGGAATCAGTTAATTGAAAATTATCCTCAATCCAAATATATAGAAGTGACTAAGTATTTATTAGGTCAAGCTTTAGTTTCTCAAAATGACAGTAAAGGGTTTTTATTATTAAAGCGATTTGTAAAAGATTATCCAAAAAGTAAATGGTTTGAATCAGCTACTTATTTGTTAGGAGATTATTATTTTTTCCATGAAAAGTATAAGCTGGCACGTAATGAGTTTTATCAAATTTTAAAGAGGCCAGAGTCAAAGCATTTTAAAAACAGTTTATATAAACAGGCTTGGGTATTTTATAGAGCTGGGGCATTTAAAAAATCTTTAAGGTCTTTTTCCTATTTATTAGAAGAAGAAATTAATGAAAAAAAACTTTATCAAAATAAAAAATTAATTACAGAAGTCATAGAAATGGTTTCTTTGTGCTTTACTGAGCTAAATTATAATTCTAAAAAAGTGGTATTAGTTTTAAACGCTATTTACGGAAAGCCACAAGCAAAAGAATTAATTCCTCGTGTGTTACATAAAATAGCGGTTGTATATAGAAAAAGAGGTGATTTAGAGAGCTCGATTAAATTGTTTCAATTCCTAGTGACTCAATTTCCTTATTACCCTATTTTACCGCAGATTTATGCTGATTTCGCTCTTGTGTATGATATTAATGGGGATTTTGAAAAGGCAGTAAAAATGCGCAAGTTAATATTTGAAAAATTCAACGATAAAACAAAATGGTACAGTCGCCTGGAAAATAATGAAGACAAAAGAGATGTGGATGTGGTTTGTGAAGACGCACTTGGCCGTATGGCACAGTACTACTTTACAGAAGCGAAGATAAAGAGGGAAAGTGGAAATGGGGATGAGCGTAAGAAAAGTTTACAAAGATTTGAAATGGCTATTTCAATTTATACTAAAATATTAAAGGTATATCCCAATAGCCTTCAAAAGAGTAAATGGCATTATGAATTGGGCGAATCGTATTTTATTTTAGAAGATTATTTTAGTGCTGCTAAAAATTATTTTCTTTCTGCTGACGCCTCAGAAGGAGCAAGAGGGAAAATGGCAGCATACAATGCCGTGATATCATCAAAAAAACATTTGGAAAAGTTGAGCGAAAAATAATATGCAAATATTAAGTACATTGATTTTGATGCTATTGTTTACTTCTTGTAGCAATAAAGCGGTAAAAACACACAAGAAAATAGTTGACCAAAAGGTAATTGTTGAAGAAAATTGGAAAAGAAAAGAAAAGATAAATGTTTCACAAGAATTAGAAAAATTGGAGAAAATTAATCTAAAAGAAAAACAAGCAAAACGGTTATATGCTTTAACATTGGATAATTTTATTCTTTCTGCAGAAAAAGATGATCGAATGATTGATGTTATGTTGCAAAGGGGGAATTTAGCATTTGAAAATGGAGAAATTGAAATGGCCATTCAATTTTATCAGGAAATATTAGATAAGTGGCCACAAAGTGAGGAAGCGATTAAGTCTATTAAAAACATAGCTCTTGGCTATAATAGAATGGAAGAGTACGATAAAGCAGATAGGTGGTATAAAAGGCTTAAGGAAGTATCAAAGCAGGGAGTTGTTCAAAGTCAGAATTTAGTAGAAACAAATAAATTTAATGCGGCAGAGAAGCTTGTCAAAGAGGGGAGTAATCTTGCTGCTGCCCAAAAGTTTAAAGAAGTATTTCTTGAGTCTCCAGAATCAAAGAGAGGAAAACTTGCTTTACTTGAATCAGGCTTGGCCTTTTCTCGGGTAGGAGAATGTACAGAAGCTATTTCCCAATTCCAAAAGTATCAACAGAAATACCCCCATTCATCAGGTAAAATAAAAGCATTATTTTTTGAAGCAAATTGCTGGGAATTATTACATGATTACAACCGCGCCATTGAAAAACATCTAAGTATTATTCGTGCTTATTCAAACACTCAGTATGCTGAACAGAGTTTACTGAAGATTGCTATGAATTTTGAAAAATCAGGAAAGTG
>CAZLBO010000071.1:0-9373 GCA_964557725.1 uncultured Bifidobacteriales bacterium
CATCTTGTGGATTCCCGACCATGCGGGAATGACGGATAAAATTAAAAAACCACCGTGCGGTGCCCTTCAACAATAATACGATCGGCTAAATGGGCCCGAACAGCTTTTGCTAACGTCACACGCTCAATGTCGCGACCTTTGCGAATCAAGTCTTCGACAGAATCAATATGAGAACAATCTTCTATTCCTTGTGCTATAATAGGGCCTTCATCTAAATCAGCCGTTGCATAGTGAGCCGTAGCGCCCACTTGCTTAACCCCTCGCTCATGTGCCTGATGGTAAGGCTTTGCCCCTTTAAAGGCTGGCAGTGTGCTGTGGTGAATGTTAATAATTCTTTCAGGAAAAGCACTCACAAATTTCTTAGACAGAATTTGCATATACCGCGCCATTACCACCAAATCGATATCATGATCCTTGAGCAAAGCAACTTCTTTTTCTTCCTGCTCCGCTTTATTAGCCTTGTTGATATTATATACATAATAGGGTATGCCAAACCCTTCTACAAAAGAGCGTAAATCCTCATGATTTGAAATAATTAAAGGAATTTCACAATTAAATTCCCCTAAACGATACCGTAGGAGTAAGTCATAAAGACAATGTTCATATTTTGAAACAAAAATGGCCACTCGTTTTTTTACATCATTGTATGCAATACGCCATTCCATTTCATAGCGAGCGCATTCAACACTTAAAAGGCTCTCTAACACTTCTCGATTCACCGTCATTTCGCTTATGTCAAAGTAAATACGTTGAAAAAAAATGTTATCATCATCAGAATGCTGTTGTAAATCAAGGATATTTATTCCATGCTCACTCAATAAAAAACTAATGGCTGCGACCAAGCCTTTGCGGTCTTGGCATTTAATTAATAATGTAGCAGTATGATACTGACTCATAGAAAGTACTCGCTTCTTTAACTAAAATAGTAAAGATAAAGTATATAAATATTGCCCATATTATGGCAAAGCAAGGGGCATTAATTTAAAAATAGCTTCTTTGTCTGAAGCGCCCCTTTTTCTTTGTACGAAAGCAGATAAACGCCTCGTTCTAACTCCTTTAGAGACACAACGTTTCGCTTCTTTTTTAATGCACCACTTTTGACCAATTTGCCCTTAATGTCAACCAATTTAAATTCAACAACCTGTACGCCCTCATTTTGAATGAATACAAATTCTTTTTTATTATTGATAAACAATTGATACTTTGAAGATAAAAAGGCTTCTTCCTTAGGTGCTATAGCTGTCACACTATAGTCATCTTCCCAACCATCGTTTAAGCGGTTGTGCAACAAGTTATCACGATGCCCTCCTCCAGTTCCTCCACTTACTGCATGAGTCACATATTCGGCGGGAATCTTAAACGCATCCTTCATTCTAAAATGATAATGGTTATACATTTGCTGTACATTGCGAAGGTCGTTTATTTCCATCACTACTTTTTGCTTATAGAAAGTACGAACAGCACCTATTGAACCAGATGTAGGTACAATTTTACTTTCAGGAAAAGGCCCCCCAATAAGGGTTCCCCTAGTGAACCACTCCATATTTCGAACGATTCGGGGAACTTTATCATTATCAATCGTCAATCCATAAAAGTCATAACCAGCAATATATCCTTTTTGGTGCCATAACAGATCCAAAATAAATTGAAGTCCATCTAAGTCCATATTCACATGTCCAAAATCAGGCTGACTCTCAGTTCCCCTGTTAATTTCCATCATTTCCCCTGGATCAGCAACTCCTCCAATTGTCTGTACAACAAAATTAATAGCGTCGACTCCATGTGCTTTTTGATTTTCATCAAACGTTCTTTTATTAATAAACATCATGTGATATCCATTATTAAAAGTGACCGTATCATTAAGGTAAACACCTACCATCATCCGTGATTTATAAACATTCAAATTTTGATTTTGTGCTTCCCAAGGCCCATTGCTGTAGCCTCCCCAAGCCATAGCCATAGGAGCGTATACTTCTCGAATATACTTATCAAACTTTAAAATATCACTTTTTGCCCAACCTGACCCCCCGTGACCTTTGTAATACTTAAGCAAATCGGCAGCAATAAGCCATTCATCAAATTCATGGGTAACCTGTAAATAAGGATAGTCATCAATCGTTGTTGCTTGAAGAGATTTATTAGTTGCTGCCCAAGCATTTAATCTTTTAATCGCAATCTCAGAGAACTTTTTATCCCCACTTACCGCCCATGCAATGGCGGTATTCATAGCTGCCCCGCCCTCTTTGTTCCAAATGGTTCTATCCGCATTGCTATTAGCCACCAAATTAATCGTATCTTTAGGGGTTATAGGATAATTAAGATGGTTTTTTTCTGTAACACGTTTAAAGTATCCCCAAGCCGTTTTCATGGGATGGCCCTCTATCAATATATTCTTTTGAATTTGAGCGAGTTCACCTGCTGTCGCCACAAGGCTAGGATGTCTAAACGCTCCTGAGTTCTCTGCCCCTGAAACGATAATAATCACCCATTTATGCATAAAATCCTTAGTGGAAGAACCATCAGGAACTTGGCTTAAAGGAGTCGTAGCTTCCCAGCGAATATAACGACGAAAATAGTGAATACCAGGAGTGGCAACCCATTGGTGTCCATCGACCCATTTAACCCTTACAGCATCAACTTCTAATATATCTTTGGTCAGTTTGCCTGTAATCTTCTTTTTTATCGAGAAAGTGATGATATCACCCGGATTTGCATATAATAACGTTTTCCCACCATTAACAGAAATGTCAATTGTATTTTTTTGAGCTAATATAGCCCCATTAAACAACAAAAAAAATAAAATCGCTACCTGAACTAATCTTAACTGAAACATCACCCCGTCCTTCTTCTTGGTTCCTTACAAACAAGTATTTTTTACAAATTTGCTCAATTACCCTTACTCCCCAGCAGTCGATAATTGATTATCTCCCTAGTATACAACAAAACAAGGGTTTTCGCCGACCACATCCTTAATCTTCAATTCATTAAGCCAAAATGACGCTTAGCTCCTTTGAGCTTAAATTGGGGAAAATAAAAAGTTCGATTCATGGAATGTCAAAGCCTTAGAGCCAAGCCTTTCTGTGGGTATGCTTCCATTTAAAGAATTATGCTTTTATTTTTAAAATTAAAATGGAATTTTTAAAATTAAAGTATTAACATCATAAAACATAAAAAGTAATAAGAGAGGGGAGATTGGAGTTCAAAAAAGGGTATTCGACTTTACCTAAAGAAGAAAAAGCACGTGTTGTACGCCAGTATATTTGCGAAATCAATCTTTCAAATAAACTCAGAAATGCAAATGATACAGAACGACTTGGATTATACTCCAAGGTATATGATGATTTTTTTAAAAGTCAACCCGATCATCCCATGGTGAAAAGAACAAAAAACAAGGTTTATAGTAGAGATAGGTCAAAAAGACATGCGAGTTTAATTCGTAGATTCTCAAAGTCTACAGATATTATTCTTGAGATTGGCTGTGGAGATTGTGGTACATCTATTGAACTATCTAAATATTGCAAAAAGGTTATTGGGGTAGATGTTACCCGTGAATTAAAAGAAAGCAAACTACCGTATAATTTTAATTTTCAATTATCAGATGGTGTTTCAATTAATACGAAAGAATCTTCAGTTAACATTGTTTATAGTAACATGCTCATCGAGCATTTGCACCCAAAAGATGCCAAAACGCAAACTAAAAATGCTTATAAGGTTCTTAAAAAGGGAGGAATGTATATTTGTTCTACCGTTCACAAATACTTTGGCCCTGCTGACGTATCACTTTATTTTGAAAATACACCAAAAGGATTTCATCTTAAAGAGTACTCAAACTTTGAGTTATATAAGTTATTTAAAAAATGTGGGTTTAGTAAAATGTGGCTATATACAGGTATTCGTCGGCACCCAATAAAACTCCCTATTTATTTTTCAATTTTTATAGAATTTATATTAGGTTCTTTTCCCTATGAAATAAGAAAAAAACTTTCTCAACAAACTATCTTTCGCAAATTCATTAATGGACAGTTTATAGCCATAAAATAGTCAATATAGTTAATAAAAAATTAACTATAAATTTCAGGTCTTTTCAATTCTCGCATCTATTTTAAAAAAATAGCCTATGGAGAAAGTAACATTCAATACACTGGGCTATTAAAGTTGAAAACAATCGCTACACTAGCACACTTTTAACCCTTTCCTAACCAAAGCCTAACAATCAGCATTTATCTTTTATTCAAGATGAAAAACAAACTTAAATCAAGGAATCAAAAATGATAAAATGGATAAAGCCCATTATTTTAGTCGCATTAGTAGGAAGCCCCTTTGCGAATGAGAAAGAAGGAATTCAACTTAAGGGGGATTTTAGATATCGCCATGAGCTTACAGCCAAAGAAGGCGCCCCCCAACGCAATCGAGAAAGGGTTCGTGCACGTGTAAGCCTCAAAGGACAAGTGAATGAACAAATTAAAGCCGTTGTAGGGCTAGCCACAGGAGGAAGTGATCCACTCTCTACCAACCAAACTCTCAGCGGAAATTTTAGCACAAAAGGAATTCAGCTCGACAAAGCATTTATCACTTATGAAAATGGCCCCATTGAGCTTCAATTAGGAAAAATGAAAAACCCATTAGCCAAAGCGGGAAAGTCTGAGCTGATTTGGGATGGAGATGTGACTCCCGAAGGCGCTGCTCTTGGAATCACCTTTAAGCCACTGTTTGTCAATCTTGCTTCTTTTTGGATTAAAGAAGACAAATCGAGTAGTGAGGATCTCTTTCTCTATTCTGGTCAAGCAGGAGCAAAAGCAACTCTTTCTAGTTTAAAGGTACTCGCTGGTATTGGCTATCATTCTTTTGCCAATATAAAGGGAGCCTCCTCAATTCATTATAAAAACAAATCAATGGGTAACTCTTTAGATACAGCAGGTCTTTACCTCAATGATTATAATTTGATAGAAGTCTTTGGTTCTGTTAAAATACCAAGTGCCTTGCCTGTCAATTTATTCGTTCATTTAGTTAAAAATCTCGGAGCTTCTGAAGACGGCCTAGGATGGACTGGCGGAGCTTCTTTAGGTAAAGTCAAAAAACCCGGTTCGTGGAGTGCCAAAGCCTCTTGGAAACAAGTTGAAAAAGATGCTGTTATAGGTGCTCTTACCGACTCCGATTTTATCGGCGGCGGAACCGATGGAAGTGGTTTAGAGGCAAGTGTTGCTGTAGGTGTTCTCCCCAAAACAAAGTTACAATTATCCTACTTCCTCAATCAAATCAAACTAACAGACGGAAAGTCATATCACAAAGTCCAAGCCGATGCTAGTGTAAAATTCTAGCCTCCCTTTTTTCCGCAAGCACCTCCCCTTCACTAACATCCATTCCCCCAAATGGATAAGGAGGTTGCTTGCCCCCCTCCTTTTCTCCCCCCCCTTCAACCTGAAGTGTATTAGTGTAGCGACAGATTAATCTTTTCATGTTGTGGATTCCCGACGATGCGGGAATGACGGGTTAAAAAGCAGTTCACTAGTGCACACGAAGAAAAAGGTAACGCCGAAGATGATGTGCCTCTACAAAATTTATTGTGATTCTAACAGAGGGTTAACACAATCCTAACAATTGAAAAGCAAATTAAGAACATAAGAATCAGAAGAATTAATTCTTTAAAATAAACAACCAATCAAAAGGAAAAATAATGAAACTCAAAAAAATCAAACTTCTTGCCCTTTCTCTCTTAGTCGCAAGTAGCTTTTCTGCTTGTTCAAAAGCAGATAAAAACAACCAAGAAAAAAAGACCCTTTCCATTAAAGGTTCTGACACCATGGTTCACCTCGCTAGTACTTGGGCAGAAAAGTATATGTCCGCTCACCCTGGTATGCAAATTTCAGTTACAGGTGGCGGTTCGGGTACAGGCATTGCGGCTTTACTTAACGGCACCACCGACTTATGTGCTGCCTCTCGAAAAATCAAAAAGAAAGAAATTAAAATTGCCAGCGAAAAAGGCATTCTTCCTGTAGAACACGTGGTAGGTCTTGACGGCATCGCAGTCATCATCAACCCTGCAAATCCTATTAATGAACTCACACTGGAACAATTAAGATTAATCTTTACGGGACAATTAGAGAATTGGGAAAAAGTAGGCGGTAAAAAAGAAAATGTTTTGATACTCTCTCGTGAATCAAACTCAGGTACTTATGTCTTCTTTCAAAAAAAGGTTTTAAACAAAGAAGATTACAGCCCTAAAGCCAGACTCATGCCTGCTTCTTCTTCTGTGGTACAAACCGTTTCTGCTGATGTTAATTCCATTGGTTATGTTGGACTTGCATATGCCTTAGAGGCCGGCGATAAGGTTAAAATTTTAAATGTTAAAAATGACGACAATAGCCCTGCTATTGCTCCTTCGCAATCAACAGTTAAAGATGGTTCTTATTCTGTAGCCCGCCCTTTACACTTCTATACAAAAGGTGACCCCCAAGGCTTAATCAAATCCTTTCTTGACTTTACCCTTAGTACCACAGGTCAGGCTATTGTAAAAGAAGTTGGCTACGTTCCTTCTATCTAAGAGATTAAATTGAAAATAAATTATTCTAAATATTTTTTTCTCGGGGCGGCCAGTCTATGTATACTGATTGTCGCCCTTATTTTTCTTTTCCTTTTTAAGGAGGCCTTTCCCTTTATCAAAGAGTCAGGAGTTCTTAAACTAATAGGAAACAAATGGATTCCCGTGTCCTTTATAAAGGAACAATTCGGAATTATCCCCTTAATCACGGGCTCTTTAATGGTTACTTTTTTAGCCATCTTAATGGCCGTGCCCATCGGTGTTTTGTCCGCTATTTACCTAGCAGAACTCGCTCATCCATGGGAACGTGAAATACTTAAACCCTTTATAGAATTACTCGCTAGTATTCCCTCTGTTGTTATCGGATTTTTTGGTTTAGTAGTACTTGCCCCTATTATCAAAAGTATCTTTCACTTACAAAGTGGACTCACGGCTTTTACAGGTGCAGTACTATTGGCCATGATGGCGATTCCCACTATTATTACAGTATCAGAAGATGCTTTAAGAAACGTCCCCAAAGGATACAAACTCGCCTCACTTGCTTTAGGGGCTACCCCCATGGAAACTATTTTTAAAGTCCTTACACCTGCTGCTGTCCCTGGTATTATAGCCGCCACAACCTTGGGTATTGGGCGAGTCATAGGAGAAACTATGGTTGTCATGATGGTCACCGGAAACGCAGCACTCATCACAGCCTCCCCTTTTGAATCCGTAAGAACGCTGACCGCCACCATTGCTGCTGAAATGGGCGAAGTCCCTTTTGGAAGTACTCATTATGCGGCTCTTTTTTGTGTGGGAATTATTTTATTACTCTTTACTTTTAGCCTCAACCTAATTGCTCAAAAGTTCCTTAAACGACAAAGGCTTGATGTATGAATAAAAAAGCAAAAGAGAAATTAGTTCTATGGTCACTAAGACTCACGGTTTATTTAGTTGTCTTTGTTATTGGAACAATTCTATTTGATATCGTTATAAAAGGATTTTCAACTATTTCATGGAGTTTTTTAACAGAATTCCCCAGAAAAAGTGGTGCAGAAGGGGGGATTCTTCCTGTTATTGTAGGTACCTTATCTCTTATTACAGGTACCTTAATTTTTGGATTTCCCTTAGGTATTGCCACATCCATCTATCTTTCTGAATACGCAACAAATAATCGTTTTACTCAACTCGTTCGCTTAGCAATTTCGACTTTAGCAGGGGTTCCCTCCATTGTCTTTGGCCTTTTTGGACTGGGGTTATTTGTTATTTATTTAGACTTTGGGGCTTCTATTCTTGCAGGAAGCCTTACCCTCGCCTGTATGATATTACCCACCATTATCGTTACCTGCGAAGAATCACTCCAATCCATACCCAATTCCTTTCGAGAAGGGAGTATGGCATTAGGAGCCACCAAATGGCAAACCATTTACAAGGTTGTCCTGCCCTATGCTGTTCCGGGTATGATGACGGGCTCAATATTAGGAGTGGGAAGGGTCGCAGGAGAAACAGCCCCTGTATTACTCACTGTGGCGGCCTTCTTTTTACCCACCTTACCCTCATCGGTATACGATCAGATAATGGTTTTGCCTTATCACTTATATGTACTTGCCACTCAACACCCCGAAGCCAGTAAAGTATTACCTATGCAATATGGAACAGCTTTAGTTTTACTTAACATCGTCTTAGGTTTTTCACTCATCGCAATTTTAATCCGCAGTTATTTTAGGAAGAAGTATCAATGGTAAACACAAAAGAAAACCCTTACCCCATTAAAAAGGGGAAAATCGAAACCACCCAAGTCAATTTCTATTACGGTAGAAATCAGGCGTTATTTAATATTAGCCTTAAAATCCCTGAAAAAAAAGTGACGGCGCTAATTGGCCCTTCAGGCTGTGGTAAATCCACTTTTTTGAGAACACTTAATCGTATGAATGACTTAATTGATAACACTCATATCACAGGTTTAGTGCACTTAGAAGACCAAAATATTTATCACAAAGGAATGGATGTTGTTAATTTACGTAAAAAAATTGGCATGGTTTTTCAACGGTCAAACCCCTTCCCCAAATCCATTTTCGATAATGTATCCTATGGCCCCCGCCTTTTTGGAATAAAAAACAAAGAAGAACTGTCTTATTTAGTTGAAAAAAGTTTAAAAGGGGCTGCTTTATGGGATGAAGTCAAGGACAGGCTCGACACTAATGGATTAAGCTTATCGGGGGGACAACAACAACGCCTCTGCATCGCCCGAGCCTTAGCAGTTGAACCAGAGGTTTTATTAATGGATGAACCTGCCTCTGCCTTAGACCCCAAATCCACAAGTAAAATTGAAGACCTTATGGCTACACTTCGAGAAAAATACACGTTAATTGTGGTCACCCATAACATGCAACAAGCTGCACGTGTTTCCGATTATACCGCCTTTTTTTATGAGGGAAAACTTATTGAAATGGACAACACCAAACAAATATTTACTCAACCCAGTAAAAAACAAACAGAAGACTATATCACAGGAAGATTTGGATAACACCCCTCTAATAAAAGGAAATAAAAATGGGAATGCATCTTTGGAAAGAAATTGACCACTTAAAAAGAAGAATTTTAGAACTAGGCACCATGGTCGAAAATGCCCTTGAAAAATCGGTTAACGCACTGATTCATCGGGATAAGGATCTCGCAAAAGAAGTCATTAGAAGTGATGATGTGATTGATGACATGGAAGTTTCTGTTGAAGAAGAAGGCCTTAAAATTTTAGCCTTGCATCAACCTGTTGCTGTAGATCTTCGATTTATTATTGCAACGCTCAAAATCAATAGTGATTTAGAACGCATTGGCGATTTAGCAGTTAACATTGCC
>CAZLBO010000072.1:0-9160 GCA_964557725.1 uncultured Bifidobacteriales bacterium
TTGGGGCCCTAAAGCAGGACTCCCTTCTTCTCAATGGATAGCGGAGTGTGCGACATGGATTTTTGACAAGCACAGTCCAAACCTTAGCTTGGTGTACTTGCCTCATTTAGATTATTGTTTGCAAATGTATGCAGCAGACTCTCCCGAAGTAAAAAAAGAACTCAAGGCGATTGATGAAGTTGTGGGGGATTTGCTTGATTATTATGAAGAGCATCATGTGGATGTTATCCTATTATCTGAATATGGAATAACCCCTGTTAATCAAGTGGTGCACCCCAATCGAATATTACGAAAACATGATTACTTATCCGTTAAAAAGAGCTTATCATGGGAGCTTTTGGATGCGGGGGCGAGTGAGGCCTTTGCCGTCTCAGATCACCAAATTTGCCATATTTATGTGAAGGATAAAAGTAAGATACCAGAACTTGTTCAACTTTTTGAAAAAGAAGCAGGACAGAAAAAAGTGCTATACGGAAATGCCATTGTAAAAGCAGGTCTAGCCCATGAACGTACAGGGGATATTGTTTTAATGGCTAACCCAGATACATGGTACTCTTATTATTATTGGTTTGAAGATGCATTAGCACCTGATTTTGCAAGGTGTGTAGATATTCATCGAAAACCTGGTTATGACCCTGTTGAACTTTTTTTAGATCCTCAAATTAAGTTTCCCTTGCTTAAAGTGGTTTGGACGCTACTTAAAAAGAAGCTAGGGTTTAGAATATATATGGATGTAATTCCTCTCACTCCCGAACTAGTCAAAGGAAGCCATGGAACCCCTGTTGATGACCCAGAACACGGGCCTTTGATTATGTCCAATGTTGAGCGTCTGAACCCGAATCAGAAAATGATTCAGATGACCGATGTCAAAGGGATCATCGAGTCTTATTTTTAATTCTGTTTGTTGCAGAGGAGGCTTTGTAGGAAGCAAGGGTCATTCGGTCAAAAATAACCTACTTTAAAATCATGACTATAAAACCCTATTTGACTCTTGTCCGAATCCCCAGTGTCTTTACCTCTATGTCTAATGTCTTTGCCGGCTATTTATTGGCAGGAGGAGGGCTGTTTCATTTTGATTTGATTAGAGGTCTACTGGCAGGTGGCTTGTTTATCATGGCAGGTATGACATTAAACGATATTGCTGACAAGAAGGTGGATAAGGAAGAACGGCCGAATCGACCAATTCCCTCGGGTGCGGTTCCAATCAGCCATGCTTGGATATTGTCACTTAGCTTTCTGCTATTGGGGTTCTTTTTAGTGGGGACAGCCAGTGTAGAAACAGGGGTTGCTACAGGTTTGTTATACTTCTTTTTATTTGCGTATAATTTTAAGTATAAAAATACAAAGTATGGCATCTTTTTTATGGGTGCGTGTCGTGTTTTTAATTTAGGGGTGGGTTATTTTCTCGGGCAGAGTACTCTTTTAGAAAAAGGAACATTTGGTTTTTCTCAAATCTGGATGTTTCTTTCTTTATTCACGTACATCTCTTTAATCACGTTTATCGCTAAAGATGAAGTAGCAGGTAATTCAAAAGAAAAGGTTAAAATTTTTCTGGTAGGGCTTGTTTCTTGGACAATTCTGTGGATGGTTTTTTTAATTGAAAACTCTTCTGTGATAGGTGTTGGATTACTCGTTGCTTTTTCACTTTATTTATTTGAAAAACTAAAAGCCTTGCACGAGGATCCTTCCGCAAAGCATACGGGAAAGGTAGTAATGACCTTGTTATTGCTTATCCCTCTAACGGATAGCTTGGGGCTATTGCTCAATGATGTTTCTCTTTTTCCTGCCCTGAGTTGCTTAGGTTTTATTGGCCTGACTAAATATGTGGCAAAAAAATTCTACATGACTTAGGCTCTTTCTTGAAGTATGAATAAACTCAATATAAAAAGAACGATTCAAAGTATTTTTTCCATCAGTTTGTTGTTTTTGCTGATCTCTTGCGAGGATTCAAAAAATAGCGGTTTTATACATTCGGCATACGGTGGATCCTTTTCGGCTGGTTGAAATGGAAGCGGCTGATGTTTTTGAGTATACCGTTTCTTCTTTTGCGGATACCAAAACAGTTTTTAAACAAACAAGGTTAGATAGTGTTTTTCTTTTTGGCGAGGTAGCACGTGGTATTTTAAAACAAAAGAACCAAACGGAATTTTCCACCGTTAAGTTTAAACGGAATCATGGGGTTTGGAGAGTAGATTTTGCGGATATGATTCAATGGATTGATCGTTCTTTAAAGGAGTTAAAAGTCAAAAGTAAATTGGGGGAATCAGAATTTATCACTCATGTTTTGGTGCACTTTAGTAATAAAAAACCTGATTACACCATTTGGAAGCCCGTTTTAGAACAATAGGCTTTAGTTTGCTTTCTTGCAATAAAACTCAATTCCGACACGATCAATATGTTCTCGTAGACTAGCGTTTTCTAAGAATAAGGGGGATACCACATCTATAAAATAGGGAATAGGTTGTTCTTCATTGAGTTTAGCATTAAGATTCAAAGCGGTGCTTTCAGATAAATGGCTACCATAAATGGCGATATCAATATCGCTTCCTTTTTTATAATTTCCTTTGGCACGACTACCAAAAATAACAGCCCGTTCAATCACAGAAAAAGTACTTAATGTTTGAATAATGATTTTTAAACTTTTTTCTGTAATGCCAAATTTATTCATGGCTTGATTTTTTGCTAAATAACAAAAACATTTTATTTAGTTGCTCAAAGTATTGAGAAGTGATGAGCTCAATGGCGGTTTTGGCTTTTGATTCATCATAGGCATGTGCCATCAGGTTTCTTTTTTCAAGCATGTCTATCCATATCTCCCCATCATCAATCAAATCATACTGAAAGCCTTTTTTGATAACATCCCTAGGGAACTTTACTTCTACTTGCATGTATTCTAAGTAATCTTTGATTGTTTTCCATGCTAATTCAAAGGTGTATTCAAAACCTTGTATAAGCCCTTGGCATTCTAAGTCGCTTAGGGATCGGGTTTTTGATAATTGAATAGCACTTTCAAGGTGCAAAAAGGCCTTTGTGTAATTTGAAAACCTTTGTTCCCATCGAATATCTTTGCTTGTCATTGATTAGCGACCTTTTAAGTAAAGGGCTGCGTCTTTAGCAAAATAGGTGAGAATCATATTTGCACCTGCTCGTTTAATGGCCAGTAAACTTTCCATCATGGCTTGTTCTTTATCTAACCAACCATTTTGTGCCGCCGCATGAATCATCGCGTATTCCCCACTGACATTGTAGGCCGCCACGGGGACTTCTACGGTATCCCTTATCTTTGCAATAATATCTAAGTAAGCCAAAGCAGGTTTGACCATCACAATATCTGCTCCTTCTTCTACATCAAGTTCAACTTCTCGTATAGCCTCAAGCACATTGGCGGGGTCCATCTGATAGGTCTTTTTGTCCTTGGGAATGTCCTGTGAAGATTTTGGAGCGGAATCCAAGGCTTCTCTAAAAGGGCCATAAAAAGCAGAAGCATATTTGGCAGAATATGCTAAAATGCCTACATCTTGAAAGCCTTGGTCATCTAGTTCTTCTCTAATAAAACCAATTCGTCCATCCATCATGTCAGAAGGGGCAATGATATCGGCTCCTGCTTCTGCTTGAGAAATTGCCATTGCAGCTAATATCTCTACGGTTTCATCATTCGCTATTTTCCCCTCTTTCACTAAGCCGTCATGGCCATCGCTGGAATAAGGATCCATTGCAACGTCGGTAATAAGAGTGAGCTCAGGAACTTTTGACTTTAACATTTGTATAGTTTCTTGTAAAAGGCCTTGGGAATTCACGGATTCTGTCGCGGTGGGGTTCTTTAACTTAGGGTTTAAGGCCGGAAAGAGTGCTAAGGCTGGTATACCAAGTTCTAAGGCTTCTTCGGCCTCTTTTAAGAGTAAATCAGGTGAGTAACGGTATTGTCCTGGCATAGACGAAATAGGCGTCTTTTTGTTTTGTCCACTTTCAACAAAAACAGGGAGAATCAAGTCTTTAGACGTTATAAGAGTTTCCCGAACAAGTGAGCGTATAGAAGGGCTTAATCGGTTTCTTCGGGGTCTGCTTTTGAGATAAGTAAAATAATCCATAATGGCCTTAGGTTTAAGGAGATGTAGGTGGTTCGTTGAGTTTTGTACGAATTTGGGTAGCTAGTTTCTTTAAGGTTTCAGAGTCGGCAGGTTGTGCTCTTTCAAAGGTTAAATCTCCTTCTGCAATTAAGGGAACAAGGTGGATATGAGCGTGAGGAATCTCTAGCCCTGCGACTAAGAGACCAACTCTTTTACAGGGAACAACTTGTTCAATGGCAGGAATCAGTTTTTGAGAAAAAGGTAAAATGCCACTAAGTAAATGACTATCTAACTCAAAGAGGTAATCCGTTTCTTGTTTAGGCACAACTAGAGTATGGCCAGGATTGATAGGGCGTACATCTAAAAACGCAAAAAAATGGTCATCCTCAAGGAGCTTGTGACAGGGGATTTCTCCCCGAATAATTTTTGTAAATAAGGACGCCAAAAAGCCTGCCTTTTACCCGCTCTGTCACTGAGAAACGGAGTTTATTTAACTTCTTTGTGTATCGTGTGTCTTCTAAGAGAGGGATTGTATTTTTTGATTTCAATACGGCCAGGTTGCTTTGATTTGTTTTTTGTAGTCATGTAACGAGAGGGAGATTTTCCTTCGTCTCTTGCTTCTGTGCACTCTACAGTCACAACAACTCTTTTACCTTTGATCTGTGGCATGTCATTTTCCTTTTTCGATTTCTCTTTGGGGCGGAATAGTAATAATTCAGCAAGGAATTTTCAGGTTTTTCCTGCAATTATTCAGGAGAATAAACAGCATTGTCAATTTAGAGGAAGAAAATGAGTGTTAAAAGTGATTTTTGCAGCATATTTGAGGTATTAGGGGTAAATTTCATTAATGAGTTGATGGGCTAGCTCTTTATCATAGGGCATAATATCGTCCACTTTGGCAAGAGCCTTGCTAATATTATTTTTTTGAAGGTGTAATTTGGCGATTTGGAAATCGATAAGGTACCACGTGGGCTTGAACTCTTTAGCCTTCTCATAAGAGTGCCTTGCGTATTGAATATGTCCCGATTTTTGATATGCAATTCCTAGTCCTATATAGGCGACAACATTGGATTCAGAGAGTCGAATGGCATTATTAAAGGACGTGATGGCTTGTGCATATTGATTATCATGTAAAAAAGCCCATCCTAAGGCTAAATGAGCTTTGTGGTGGTTAGAGTTTGTTTTGAGAAGACCTTGGTAAAAAGAGATTTCTTTTTTTAAAAGCTGGGGGCTCTTTGCATTCCCGTTAATCGCACTGTCTGAAAGTTTGCAATGGGTCAAGAATAAGCTAAAGCAAAGAGGGAGTAGAAGTGTTTTGGTGAGAGAGGCTTTCATCCCTTTAAGTTTGGCATATTTTAGAGGAAAAACCAAGTAAGGTTTTTAATTATTCGAGGGGGGCTATTATTTTTTGAATAATTTCCTTTCCCTTGCCATTAAGGTCTACAAATTGAATTCCAAAATTAAAATAGGCACTTTTTTGCCGAACCCAGCTAATGGTGGCTTGAGTGGAGATGACTCCGTAATCAGTACGAATTTCAAAATGGAGGGATTCCCCACGATTGAGACAAAGTTTGTGGTTTCGACTGTCAAATTGAAGTTGCCCCCCTGACGGAGTTAAGTCAATTAATAATGTTCTAAATTCTTGCCCCCCTTTGTTAAACACCGTTGGATAGTAGGTATTAAGGTGTTTTCGACCGGCTTTACGTTTATTTTCTGTTGATTCACTCATGAAAGAAACTAACTCTGGTTATGGTAAGAATACTTTAAAAAAAAAGGAGAAAGTTGTTAAGAGTTTATTTCTTGCTGTTCAAGCCATATAAGATTGTGATCAATTTTATTTTGAACTTGGAATTCAAAGTATTCTTGTTCAGAAGGTGTAAAATGAGATTTTTCCCATTTATATAAGGGGCTACCTGCCCCTAGGGTAACATGTAAGACATCTAAAGAGGTTTTACAATTTATGTCAGAGAAAAAAGAAGCCGTGGCATCAAAGCCGTTTCCGGTGTTGTTGATAAGGTTGAGCTGGAAATGTGTGTCATTATCACAAACATTAGAAATTGATTTTTGCATTTTGTCCCCAGACAGTTAAGTTGCGTAGTCATCATCTTCTATTTATTTTACCCTTAATTCTATTAGAGGGTAAAGGATTTAATGATAAAATTTGAATATAAACTGTGGCTCGCTCGGTTGCTGATAGTGATTAGTGTGGGGGCGGGCTATTTGTACTCTGTCGCAAGAACGGTTTCTTTTTGGGACTGTGGAGAGTTTATTGCGTGTATTCATACTTTAGGTATTCCTCATCCCCCTGGTACCCCCTTTTATATGTTGTTAGGCCGGGCGTGGGAACAAGCTTTGTTTTTTATCCCTTCAGTCGCCTTAAGAGTTAATCTTTTATCGGTTTTCTTCTCATTAGCTTCATGTTTGTTATTGTTTGAAATAAGTATTTATTTAAGTAAAAAAATAAAACTTCATTCATCTTTAAGATTTCCGGCTTCTATAGGAGTGGCATTGTTGGTCGCTTTTTCTAGTACCTTTTGGTTTAATGGGGTAGAAGCAGAGGTTTACGCTTTTTCAATTTTCAACTTGTTGTTGGGCTTGTGGTTGGTCAGCCGTTGGGAAGCCTCAGGCGCTAATAGGGAATCGCCATGGATTTTAGGACTCGTCTATTTTTCCTATTTAGGCATAGGTGTTCATATGTATGCCGTTTTGTGGACACCTTTTTTATGGTATTTTATTGGATTAAAAACAGAACGTGTGATTCCAAGGTTTTATGTGAAGTCTTTGGGTCTACTCGTTATGGTTATCTTGATATTATGTTTTCTTCTTCCTCAGTTGTTTGAAAACACGTTGTTTCTTTTTTTAGCAGGAGGGGCTCTGCTATCAACTCTTATTCTCTCCATAAAAAAGGGTGAAATTAAGGGGCTTTCTTTTTGGGCAATGGGTATTTTATTATGCTCTATTATTATTCAAACACTCCCCTTGGTTGGTGTTTTATTGGGATTATTTTTTGCCTTAAGTAGTTTACTCGTTATTTTTTACCCAAAAAATCTATGGAGTTGGATTTCCCTGACGCTATCTTTAGGTTTGCTCATAGGATTAAATCAATATATTCCTCTTAGTGAAATTTATAACGGATCGATTTATGGAAGCTTTATGGGGGGATTTACTGTTTTCTTAGGGCTTGTTATTGGGGGGTTGGGCTTAAGAGAATGTGTACTAAAGAAAAAGGGAACAGAGAATCGCCTTAGTTTTAATGTTTGTTTAATTTTACTCGCCTGTATAGGCTATAGCAGTTACAGCTATATTCCCATTCGTTCTCATTTAAACCCTGTGATTGATGAGAATAATCCAGAAGAATGGAGAGAACTACTATCCTTTATAGAAAGGAAACAGTATGGCAGTGAAAGTATGTTAGCCAGAATGTTTTATCGAAGGGGAAGGTGGAGCTCTCAGTTTGGCGTTTATTCAAATATTGGTTTTATTGGTTATCAATTATCCCAATATATTCCCTTAACATCATCTCGAAAAACTCTGTTTGCTGTTCAAGTGTTGCTAGGCTTTTTTATGCTTGGAGGGGTATTATGGCTTTGGATAGAATACCGGCAGCGAAATAAATTCTGGATGGGGTTGTTATTGCTTTTATACGGAGTGAGTTCTATAGGTTTGGTATTGTATATGAACTTTGCGGATGGTTCGCGGATAGAGCATCGCGAGGTAAAGCGATGGGTCTCCCATTCAGAGAAACTAAGAGAGAGATTGATTTCAAAAGGAGAAACGCCTCCACAGGTGCCGAGTCCTAACCGTGTGAATGATATGAAATCAATTTTAGCTAAACTGTCCCATCAAGTTGATTCCAATCGTTTATTACATGGGTCAGTTTGGGAGCGATTAAAAGGAGGTAAAAACACTTGGTTTTTGTCCGCTCAAGATTATAATGACTGGCAGATTTATAAACAGTTAGCAAAAAAGCATGGATTAGTTAGTCGATCGCTACCTAGGCCTTTTCACTTAGAAGTGAGGGAGAGAGATTATTTTTATACCCCTGCTTTTATTTTATTTTCTCTGATATTGGTGTTAGGAGTGTTTTTGCTTCTTGATATGGTAATAGAAAAATATCCAGAGAGGGAGAAACTAATTCAAAGGCTCGGTTATGGATTATGCCTTTTGTTTTACTTGGTTCCTTTTCTTTCTTTAATTGAAAGCCATCAACGGCGGTTTGATTATTTTGCCTCAGATTATGCTTATAATTTATTAAACAGTTGCCCTCCAAATGCTATTTTGTTTACCAATGGAGATAATGACACCTTTCCTCTTTGGTATATGCAACAGGTAGAAGAGGTGCGACAGGATGTAACCGTAATCAACTTTTCTTTAAGTAATACCTTGTGGTACGGAAGGCAATTTACCTATCAAATGCCTGTGGTGCACTTACCTACTTTAGAAAAAGGGGGGAGTTATCCTGCTCCTGCATTTATTAGGCATAAAGGGCCAGTGACGCTTCCCATTGAGGGAGATACGACACTTTCCTTTGTCTTCGGAAATAATCATGGATATGTATTGAGAAGCCAAGACCATTTATTGATAGAAACGGTTCAAAAGAACTATCCGTTGCGTCCTATTTGTTTTACTTACTCTACACCATTGAGCAGTACTTTAGGGCTTGATCGCATGGGAATAACAGGAGAGGGGAAGAGAGAATACCAAGGGCATTTGCAATACACTGGTCTGATTAAAACCCTCTCCCAAAAACCTTATTGGAATTTAAGTGAATTAGATAGAAATCTATTTAAGGTTTATCGCTTTCGCTATTTGAATAAGCACAGAGGAGATAAAGTAGCACTTAATATGATTCGAAAATACCGAATGTTATTTGAATACGGGTTGTCTCTTCATAAAGAAAAATTAATGAAGAATATGTAGCTGGTAGAGGAGAGAGAGAGCCTGGGTGGTCGAGAAATTCTTGTGAAGGAAAAGAATTGGATTCGCAGATATGAAGAAAGGATAAAGGAACTTTTTTTATTTTAAAAGAGAAGAGCTAATTTGAGTACTGGGTTGTGCATAGAGTTGAATACCTTTTCCACCCGATTTTTTGA
>CAZLBO010000073.1:0-9154 GCA_964557725.1 uncultured Bifidobacteriales bacterium
GGGGGAGTGGATTAGGGATGTAAGTAAAGTTTTTGATCCAATTGAGATTCTCTTCGATAAAGGCTTTTGAGGGGGCAGATAAGTGCATCGCTTTTTGAAGGCAGGTTTTTTCTGCTTTTTTTAAGAGAAATTGAGCAAGGGAAAATCGTTTTTTCTGTTGTATGAGGTAATGGGGCGTATGGATACGAATAATGGTTTGTTGAATTCTTTTTTTGTCTTTTAGAGGGTAAAATCCATATCCATTATAGTCACAGTATTCAAATATCCATTTATCGTATTGAGGAGCAGATAACTCTTGCGATATCCAATGGGAGTACTCAAGAACAAGGTTTAAGGGGTAGAAAAATTGATACATAACCTTCCTGAGAAGTGAGTTTTGTATGGGCTTTCGTTGGATTTGAATAACATGATCAGGGGGAAGATGCTTAAAGGCATGGGGAGAATGGGTTAAAACCTTTGTTTCTATATTTTCAGTCATACAAAAATTTAGCATCTCATGCAAATAGGTTCGGATACCTCCTCCATGAACGGTATATGGCTCTGAATCAATAAAGAGAATCTTTAGCATTTTTTAGACTATCTCTCCTGAGTAAAAAATTCATAAGCCTTTTGGGAAGGTACTGTTTTATCGCATTTAATATTTTTAAGTCATCTTTTTCTGGTGTAAATAATAGAAACCCAGCATAAAGGTATAAGAGACTACTGAGTGAAAATCCAAAAATTAAGCGAATGGTTCTTGGACCAAAAATTATTTCTGTATTGATATGAATGAGATTTTTAATAGAATGAATTAAAGAATTAAAATGGTTAAAATAGCTTGAATCAATCCTTATTAACCAATAGAGAGAGAATCCCATAAGGCTGCAACAAAAAGCGATTTTTGAAATGGCGATAAGAGGAATCTTTAATTTAAGACGCGTGGTTAAAAAGAAGAAGCCACCTAAAGCACCAAGGGAAGTTGTTATTGTAAAACAAATGGAGGCTCCTATGGCTTGGTACTTAGGGATGAGCCAAATATCTAAACCAATATTGAGAAAGGCTAACACGAGTCCATACCAAAAAATAAAGCCTTGTTTATTTGTTGCATAAATAATGGCAGAACCAGGTTGGGTAAGAGAAGTAATCAAAGCTCCAACACACATTATCTGAAAACAAATTTGGACTTGAGAGTACTCTTGTCCATAGAAGATGACAATTAACTCATAGGCTCCTATAAAGCAAAGGGTAATAAGGGGGAAGAGAATAAAAGCAGAATAACGTACAGCATGAAAGTATGTTTTTTTTCGATAAGATAAGTTGTTTTTTCCTTCATTTTCTGAGGCAAGGGGCAAGAGCATTTTCCACATGAGAGTGGGAATGATGCCTGTGAATTTATGAATGAGGTTTTGTGCAATATTGTAATAGGCAACTTGTGCTGCAGAACAGTAGCGGCCTAAAAAATAATTTTCTGATCGTGACCAAACAATGAGATCAATCACAACAATAGAAAAAACAGAACGATTATAATTGAGAACATCCTTTTTGCTTTTAGGATCTAAAGGCTCAATGGAGCTCCATTCAGGTAAAATCTGTTCTTTTTTTACAGCGTAGTAGTAGTAAATTAAGTTAACGATTGAAAAAGCTAAATTACAAACGAGTAAAGAAGTAACCCCAAAGCCTGTCATCATCAGAGTGATTTTTGTGAGAATAGCGATAGGGGTAACAGTCATTGAATGAATATTTTGATATTTAAATATTTGGTTACCTTCGAGTAATGCCGAAAAGATAGCGGTTTGCATTCCTGGGGTAATGGCTAAAAAAGAAATGACGAAAAGGATCGATTGATCTGGCGAAAAGTAATGGTCTGCAATAGATGTACTCATAAAAATAAGAGCGACACTAGAGAGAAGAGTAATTGCAAGTTCAACTTTTACAATAAACTTAGTAAGAGAGGCTATGTTTTTTTTTAGCCCTTTTGCTTTGTATTCTGCAGAAAACTTAATGATACAAGTGATAAATCCTAAAGAGATAAGCGTAGAGACCAAACCAGAAAACCATAAGACTTGATGAAAAACGCCTAAATTATTTGCGTGAAGTGAACGTGCTAAGATAACAGATGAGATAAGGCCTAATACAAGGTTAATTAAGTTTGAAGAAAGAAAGTGTAATGAATTACGAATAATTTTATTAAGGTTAGCCATAATTCTTAATGTGTCAACAGATTAGTCTTTAACCGTTTGATAATATTGCCCATAGTTTTTGTAGGAACCATAGTAACCTTTGTTTTTGGCTAAATTAACATCATTGAGTAAGCAACCAATTATATTTGCATTTACTTTTTCTAAACTTTGGACTGTTCTTTTTAAAGCCTGTGAATTGGTTTGGTTTGAACGGGTAACGATGACGACTCCGTCTGTATGATTTGATAAAATACAGGCATCTGTTACAGCAATAACAGGAGGAGTATCAAAAATAATGTACTTGTATTTTTGCTTTAATTCTGCAAGTATCAGTTGAAATTTTTTAGATCCAAGGACTTCTGCTGGGTTAGGTAGAAATAGTCCTGCTGTCATAACATCTAGTGAAGTATCGGGTATTTTTTGAATGACCGAATCGATGTAAGTTGTTTTTGAAAATAAATCTCCTAACCCTGGTGACCTGTTTAAATGAAATAAATGGTGACAAATTGGCCGTCTTAAATCGGCATCGATCAATAAAGTTGGCTCACCTTGCTGGGCAAAGGCGAGTGCGGTGTTAGCCGCTGTTAGGGATTTACCCTCATGAGGACCACAAGAAGAAATGATGAAGGTTTGAATTGGTTTATCAGGGCTAGCAAAGAGAATATTTGTTCGAAAAGAACGATAAGATTCAGGTATAATTCCTTCGTTTCCTTTTAAAATTAATTCTGGATATCTAAAAGAGAGTTCATTATTTTTGCTGTTAGAGTCAATTTTTCTTTGAATCAAAAGATCGGATCGCCCTACTACAATATGAGGAATGGTTCCAATAATAGGTCGTAAGGATATTTTTTCAATTTCATCTGGTGACTTAATTTTATCATCCATGTAACTTCTTAAAATAGAAATGAGTCCTCCTAAAAGTGCGCCAACGAACACGGCTAGGAGGTAAAATACAGTATTGTTTTTTTTAATAGGCTCTGTAGGAAGAGAAGACGCTTCTACTAAAGTGAGACCTCCTGTTTGGGCTTGGATTTTAATCATTTCATCTTCTAATCGTTCAGAAAGACGTTTATGTGTATCCTTGTACCTTTCGAGTTGTTCGTTAAGTCGGCTAATTTCAAGTTCATGATTGATAATGTTAGGGTGTGACGACTTAAATTCTTCGATGGCTTTTTTAAATGCAACAATCTCGTTATTCATAAACTGTAACGACGATTTACTTTCTGTCAGGTCTTGTTTACTTTGTTTCCATTTTTTTAGAACAGCTAAGCTGACTTGCTCACCAGACTCTTTGCGACTGATTAACATAATTTGGGTTTCGATTTGTTTGATTCGAATACTTAAAGAATCTGTGATAGATATAGGGATTCCCAAAGTGTTTTTTTTTCGTTTTTCAATATTTAGGTGAGTGAGTTCCTCTTTTAATTTAAGCCTTTTTTTGTTGGGTTTCTTTTTTTTAGGTTTTACCTTTTTATTTAATTGATTATAAAAGGCTGTTTTTGCTTCTACCTCTGCTCTTTTTAATTCATAGGCGACTAATTGCTTTTCGTATTCGGCTTGCAAGGCTATTAAACCGTTGATATCACCTGTGGAGGACATTTGTCTCGTTTCATTTTTTTTCTTTAATACTTCTTGATGGGCTATACCTGTTTTTTTGATATGTTCGCTAATCGCTGTAATGGCTTGCTGAGACTCTTGATTTCCTACATTTTTGCAGAATGTGATTAAGCTATCTGTTGCTGTTTGTACGAGTATATGGCTTAGCTCGGCATAATCAGTTCGGCTTTTTATTTTAATGAAGGTATTGAAGGTGCCTTCGGAAATACCCATATGCTGTGTGAGAAAATTTATTTTTGCTTCAATTTTTGCACCAGGAATCGTGGTCTTTTTTTCAAGCGCTTTAACGAGCGTTTTTTGAAACGCTCGACCTTGAAAAATCCCAATATAATATCCCACATTTTTTTTGTTTGCATTGGGAGAAAGAATAAAGAGCGTTTCTTCTGTTTCTTCAATCGCTATTTGACTATAAGCATCATAAGAATCAGGTTCTTTAGAGAGAATATACCATGTAGGGGCTGTAAAGCATAAGATGGAAAATAGAATGAGCCATTTGTTATCAATAATTAAATTGAAATAATCACTAAATTGAAGTTCTTTTTTATGAGAAGAGGACATAAGTTATTTGAACAGTTGACTGATCACAAACCATGCAGTTACTAAGGTGACGATGTCACGCACTGCAGTGAGAGTTTTACTCCATGTAAAACTTTTACGGTAAACAATGATAACGTCTCCTGCATTGACAAAGGGGATGTCAGAGAGGCTTCCTTTGTCGATATATTTCTGAAGATTTAGGGTGACATCTGTTTCTCTACCTGAATTGTAACTTAAAATTCGTATGTTAGTTAAGTTTGCTCCATCAGCAGGGCCACCAGCAAGGTAGAGTAAGTCAAATAAAGAGGTGGAGTCAAGGGGGACATAGTATCCAGGGTTTTTAACAGAACCGAGAATTTTAATTTTATTGGTTTTTGAAGAGGTCAGTATAATAATCCGATCCCCATCTCTAATGCGAGGGAGAAGCGATAAATTACCCGTGATTAAAAATTGCTGAAAATCGTAGAAGCTAGCTTCTTCGTCAGTTTGATTGGCTTGGGCAATTTTTATTTGAGTAAGGTCAGCAAACTCAGTGGGTCCCCCTGCGAGTTTAATGACTTCTTGAATATTAGCTTGAGGGGAGATTGTAACCGAACCCGGCAGCTTGACCTGCCCCATGACTTGTACTTTGATGGGGAGCTCAGAAAGAATGCTAATCAAAACAAAGGGAGCATCTGAATAATTGGCTAATTTAAGAGTGAGAATATCTTGTAGTTCTTTGGTTGTCATTCCCAGAATGGGGATATCTTGGTAAAGGGGGTAATCAATGGTTCCATTGTCTTGAACTTGAACCGTTTGTGTTAAAAGCTCGTCTCCCTTAACCGTGATATTGAGTATCATTTTACCTTGGATAACAGCAGAGAAAAGGGGGAGAAGAGTCATCAGATAGACTAAAATCACCTTTAGTATAAATAGCTTCTTGGATAAATTCATAAACTTTTGTTCTCTATCTCTCATTGGATAAAAATGCCCCCATTTTTCAATTGATGGAATTTCCCTACTTTTAGTTATTTTACCCTATTTGTGAGTGTGATTGCAATTTCTTCTCACCGAAGAAGAGTTTAAAAATACCAGAATTTGCTTTAAGTTCCTTGCTGAATGGATTAATTCTGGCTATATTTTTAGTTTGTAAAATGTATTTACTGGTCGTAAGGGGTTTGTATATGAAAAAGATTATTATTCTGGCTTTATGTTTGGTGGTTTCTTCGCTTGCAGTGGAGAGATTAAAGGTTAAGAAAGATGAGACACCTATTTATAAGTCTAAAACAGGTGATGCGAGTCGTGGTGCTCTAAGTGCTGGGACTATTGTGATGCAGGTTAAAAAGGGAAAGAATCGTACTCGAGTAAAAACTCCTGATGGAAAAAAAGGATGGGTGGTTAATTCCGATATGGTTTACACCAAATCAAGCAAGGGAGACGCTTATACCTTAGATGAAGTGGATATCACAGGTTGGTTAGATAACCCCTCTGCTGTTTATATTTTAGATGGATCGGGCGATGCTTCTTCAGATCTTCCTTTGACTCGAAATTTTGAAGATGAAATCTTTGAAGGTCAAGATAGAGAGAGAATTGAAAGAGGAAATGACGAAAATTAACTTTTACGTCACTTCCAGACATTCTAACTGTTTATAAAAAATCCCTTTTCTTTTAATTTTTCAGTAATTTTAAGAGAAGAGGTTGATTTGTTGAGGGTATAGAGATGGATACCAGCGACTCCATTCCTTAATAATTCTTCGCATTGTTCCACGGCGTAATCGACTCCATTCTCTAAAACATCATCCGATTGGTTTAATTGATTCCTAAGTTTTTGAGGGATGTCCGTTCCACTCATTTCTTGAAAGCGTTGAAGTTGGCTTAAAGCGGTAATGGGCATTATTCCTGCAATCAGAGGCATTTTTACTCCCTTTTGAAGGGCACGCTCTCTAAAATCAAAGAAGTGTTGATTATCAAAAAAGAGTTGGGTGATACTGTAATCAGCGCCGTTATCTTGTTTGAGTTTGAGGAAGTCAATATCCTTCTCTAGGGATTGAGCTTCAAGGTGCTTTTCTGGGTAACAAGCACAGCCTATTTTAAAATCGAAATTTTGTTTGATAAACTCAATGAGCTCACTGGCATAGTGGAAGCCGTTGGGGTGAGGCTTAAAATTAGTTTCCCCTTTGGGAGGGTCTCCACGCAAAGCCAAAACACTTTGAATATTATTCTTTTCTAGGTTTTGAAGAATGGATTTGATCTCTTCTTTCGAATGGCCTACACAAGTAAGGTGGGCGACAGATTCCACATTAAGCTCATTTTTTATTCTGCTGACTAAATCAACAGTCTTCTCACGGGTGGAACCTCCTGCACCATAAGTCACAGAAACATAATCGGGGTTTTGTTGAGCCGTGTCTGCCAAGGTGTGATAGAGAGTTGCCCAACCCTTCATTGATTTGGGGGGAAAGAATTCATAGGAAATAGTGGGGATATTCTTGTTTAGTTTATCAAAGACTTGCATAATGGTACTAGAATCACTCCGTAAATAATTGTGGCCATAATAATAAAATTATCCCTAAAGAACCTAAAGGGCTGTCTTCTTATTGAATGTGAATAATACCCGAATGGTGAAGTGACTCGGCTTTGATGTGGTAAAAATAGACCCCCGCATCTAATAAACGCCCTTGTTTGTCTATAGGGTTCCACTTAAAAGAGGTCTTTCCTGTGGGCAATCCTTTTTTTGTCATCCCGATTAGCTCTCGCCCTTTGGTATCATAAACTTTAAGGGAGAGGGTATATAAGCCATTGATTCTTTTCCCTTGATTATTCCATCGCTGGGGGAGGTTTAAGTGAAAATAACTGTATTTAATGACAGGGTTAGGGCTGAGCTTTACGGTGAAGTGTGATAAATCTTTTGTTTTAAAATGTGGGTTCGTCGTGCTGACTAAGGAGTAGTAATTTTCCGATTGAACAGTAGCGAGGGTGATAGCTTGATGGGGAGTGATTTTGACAGTTTCGCCTTTTTTTACGAGAAAGAAATACATCCCTGAGTCCTGAGGTAAGTTGGGAGTTATCTTGAGAAGAATGGATGGGTTACGGGTTTGCTTTTTTGTAATCCCAAAATCCCACCATTGCTCTTCTGTATTGAGCGTGTTTCGGAAATTACTCGTTTTTCTGGTATTATTTTCTGTAAAAAAGAGAGAGAGATGAGGCCCAATTTTGGGAGGGTCTAAAAGGTTAGAAGGAGTAGGATCGGAAGTGTATCCTATCTTATTGTAATTGTCTTCAAAACGTCCGCTTTTAACGGATAAGTTAAGTGACCAAAAGAGATGATTTGGCTGTTTTGTAGTTCGCTTTAAGGTTTGTTGGGGGTTGATGGAAAAATAAGGGGTAGGGGTGAGTTGAAGCGTTGTTTCTTTTTTTGTGTGTGCCCAATAGGCTTCTCCTCCTTTGAGTATATCTTTTACAGGTTTAAAATCAGATGTGGTAGGGTTCCATTGAAAAAAGGTGATTTCGGGTTGATTGACGAGGATATCATAAGGGTAGGGGTTTGCTATTTGGTTCCAGCCAGTGGCATCCTTTTTTAATTCGATAGAAGTTTTTTGAGTGAGATAGTTTTGTGAGGAATCAAAGGTTTTCACGGATTCTTTAGAGTAGAACCAATAACTCTGTCCATTTTTTAAGCTATCAATGTCCTGGGCCATTACATAATGGTTATAAAGCTTATGGACGGGGGAGTCGTCTTCCCACCTAGCTAAGGTGTAGGTTGTTCCTAACCTCTGGGTAGATTTAGAAGGACTCAGGGTACTCAGTAAATGCCATTGATTGGGGGCGTATTGTTTTTCAGAAATATTTTTAATGGAAACCTGTAAGCTCGTTTTTTGTAATTGTTCATTGCCTTCTTTGTCTTTGGCTTTGGTGGTAAAAAGGTATTCTCCGTTTTCTAAGGGGTAATATGAGATTGAATTTAAATTTGAATCTTTGGCAGGGATAATTTGTGAACTAGCATTGGTAAGTAGAGAAGTAAAAGTGGTGGCTTGTAAACTTCCGTCTTTATCTTCTACATCAAGGAGAATCATGACAGCCCCTCCGCTTATTTCATGAGCTTTAATAATGGCTAAGGGAAAGCGGTTGATAGTGTCTTTGATTTCGGGCTTAACCGAACCATCATCAAACCGAAACTGACCTGTTTGGGTAGGAGAGAAGTTATGTGCTCTATCTATGCCGACGGCCTTAAAGGTATAGAATCCATTACTTAAATCCTTGGACTCTATTTCTACTTTCCAATTGGTATTTTCTGCGAAAATAACTCCTGTATCACTTTTTAAACTCCATGTTTTTCCATCATAAGTAAAACCATCTTTTTCTCGAAACAACTGTACTCGTGCCTCTAAGGGGCCAGCTAAATCATCGGAAACTTGACCGGTAATTGTTAATAAGGAGTCTTTATTTGTATAAACACTGTCTAGGGAAAAAGCCACAGTGGGAGGGGACTTGTCGTAGAAAATAGTATCGATAAACCATTCGGAAGTTTGTTTTTGTGCGTCTCTAAATTGCAAGTAGATGATTTTAATTCCTTCTTTATTACCGAGATCTAAAGGGTAGGGGAGCACTTTATCTTTCCATGTCGTTTGAGCGGTATCAGGATCAAGGGTAATTCGAACCTGAGAAATTTGGGGCTCTAATAATTCAATTTTGATGAGGGGAACTTGACTATACCCTTCCTTATCGTTTTGAATTCGATAAGCCTCCTTATCATTTGGTTCATTTTGCTGAGAAGTATCGGATGGAATCACATACCCTGTATTTAAACGAAAGGACTGAAGAGGGGCATTGCGTTGGGGGTTAAAACTCTCTTTAAAAACGAGGGA
>CAZLBO010000074.1:0-9090 GCA_964557725.1 uncultured Bifidobacteriales bacterium
TCTTTTGGGTTGACAAGAGCTTGCCAAGGGCCTTTTAGGCTGTCTCCTTGATAAATAAGGGTGGAGGAATCCTCCCCCGTGTATTTTATATAAACTTTGACACTTACAGTAGAATCGGAGAGAGACTTTGAGTCTGGATGTTCAAATTGAACTTCAATGCCTTCTCCATCGATACCGTCTATGACAATATCGGTACATGATAAAAAGAGGACAGAAAAGATTAAAAGAAGGCTAGAAAGCAATATTTTACTTTTAGAGGCAATTTGATTCATAGTTGTTTCCTTAGAGTCATATAGAGTTGTGTTTGCACGACCATTAATTAATAAATTATTATTTTACCTTGTAAAAGTACCTTTTTCCTCTCCTATTTCTAGTTTTATGGTGTTTATTTTGAATTCGATAGAATTACGATTTTACAGATGAGCTTTTTGAGACAAGTGACAAACAAATGAAAAAAATTATCCTAGCCATTCATGATATTCACCATGGAAATTTCAATAGAATTGAAACTTTGTTAACCAGTTTGGATGAGGTAAAAAGAAGGAAAGTTGCTCTTATGTTTGTGCCACGCTACCATCAAGCAGAAAGACCGACTGAAGAAGAAGGTTTTGGCCAATGGTTAAAAGAAAAAGAAGAGCAAGGACACGCTCTTTTTCTTCATGGCTGTCATCATTTAACAGGTAAGGGCTTTGTAGAAAAAGGGATAGAGCCTCCGGAAGTTTATGCGGAAGCCACTCGAACGAGAGGGGGGCATTGGGTCAATAAAATTGTCTGTCAAGAGGCGGAATGGCTTGGATTGGACAGGAGCACCCGAGAAAAGCTGTTAAAACAGGGGATGAGTGACTGTCACCATTGGGGAATTCAGCCCCTTGGTTTTGTGGCACCGACTTGGCATGGTACGGTGGATAATAAATCTCTTATAAAGCATGGGTTAAAGGTCAAAGAAACTCGCTTGATGATAAAGAATTTAATAACAAGTAAGAAGGAGTTTGGCTTGCCTTTAAGCTGGCCAAATAAAAGCGAAAATGGTTGTTTTTGGAAAGGGGTAAATTGGTTTTACCGTCAACTCCCTTTTTATCGATTAGCTCTTCACCCTCAAGAGGGAGAAGAGTTTATTTTGGCTCCATCCACTCAGCAATTGATTCAAGGCAGAGAATGGGTGAGCTACCAAGAAATTTTAAGTTTAGCCGACCAATGAAAAAAGGAGTGTAGAGAGTATTTTGTAGGTTAGTACCGTATCCAAATTTTAAGTCAAAAATGCTCAAAACTGACCATTCCAGTCATTCTGACTTACCCAGAACCCCTATTTATTTACTTCTACGCGAACAATTGCCAATTGTCTCTAGAAAATAAGGAGGCTCTATTATAAATTAGCCTCATGATAACAGTAGATGAATTATATCAGCGATTAAAATCGGTTAAGTTAAGTGGAAGCACCTGCCTTTATCACAAAGAGCGTTGCGAAGAATTGGTACCGTTGATCAATGAAATTAATGAATTAAAGAAAGAAAAAAATGCAGTCATATTAGCTCATTCCTATGTGGTTCCAGAAATTACTTATGGGGTTGCAGATTATAATGGGGACTCCTATCAATTGAGTCGAGATGCTCAACAAACGAAAGCGGACACGATTATTTTTAGTGCGGTTCGTTTTATGGCTGAAACAGCAAAGATATTAAATCCTAAAAAAAATGTTTTAGTTCCGAGTACTCCCAATGGTTGCTCTTTAGCTGATTCTATTGATGGAGCAGGGGTACAAGAGTTACGACGAAAATACCCTGAGCATACCTTTGTCTGTTATATTAATACTACCGCAGAGGTTAAAGCCTATTGCGATGTTTGTGTAACGTCCTCTAATGTTTATAAGATAGTGGAAACCATTCCCAATCAGAAGATCCTCTTTTTACCTGATAAACTCATGGGCATGAATGTGATCAATGAGATGAAAAAGCGAAAGGTAAAAAAAGAAATTGTATTGACGGATGGGGTCTGTTATGTGCATGAAGAATATGATCCTGAAATGATTGAATATATTCGTCTTCAGTATGCAGATGAAAATGTTAAGATATTGAGTCATCCAGAGTGTAATTCAGGAGTACTCAATCACAGTGATTTTGTGGGGAGCACCTCTCAGATGCTGGATTATGTTAGAAAGGACGAGTCAAACACTTTTTTTATGCTCACAGAATGTGGCCTAACAGGTAGGCTTCAGGTTGAAATGCCGGAGAAAAAGTTTGTGGGAACTTGTACCCAATGTAAATACATGAAGGCAAATACTTTGGAAGATATTTTAAGGGTATTAAAAAAACCAGCCCCCCAAGATTTTGTAGAACTGGATGAGACGATTAGACAAAAAGCCGACCATTGCATACAAGAAATGTTTCGCTATGCAGAGTCTTAAGCAGAGTTAATTATAAGTATGCAAACTAAAACCTTTGTGACTCTTGCAGGCATTGTTTCAGCTGTTGCGCTCACTTTTCTTTTTTGGTTAATTTATGGGTATGAGTCCAATGGCGTAGGGGCTTTTAGCTTTTTGCCTGCTGTAAATGCAAGCTTAAATACAATGAGTGCGACTTGTTTGGTGATGGCCTTTTTTGCTATTAAAAAGGGAAATATTCCTATTCATAAAAAATGGATGACCTTGGCTTTAGCCTCTTCAGCTTTATTTCTGTGTTCTTATATTCTCTATCACACCTACCATGGTGATACTCACTTTTTAGGGGTAGGAAGTATAAAAATCTTGTACTTTTTTATTTTGATCTCTCATATTATTTTATCAGTCATCTGTTTGCCATTGGTTTTTATCACTTACTTTTTAGGCTTCACGAACAAAGTGATTTTGCATCGAAAACTTGCAAAAATAACATTTCCTATTTGGTTGTATGTGTCGGTGTCAGGTGTTTTGGTTTTTCTTTTGTTAAAGGGGTATTCTTAATTTTCTTGAGGCATCAAGAATAAAAAGAGACAAGAATGGTTATGAAGTTTAAAAGCCCTTATATACGAGTTCTTAAGTTGAGAATGTCCTCCTTTTTAGTGATCTCTGTGGGGCTAGGATATTATTATGCACAACCAAGTGGGCTAGGCTTCCTTCACCTTCTGTGGACATTGTTAGGGTCAGGGCTATTGGCTTTTAGCTGTTTCGCTATCAATCAAGTACTTGAAGTAGAGTATGACAAACAAATGCCAAGAACCGAGCAACGACCATTACCTCAAGGAGAGATTTCTAAAAAAGAAGTGTGGTGGATGGGTTCTTTATTCTTCTTTTTGGGGACAGGCTTACTGTATTTTAAAATTAACATGTTAGCCGCTTTTTTTGGGGCAAGCATTGTCCTAACTTATTGCTTTCTTTACACTCCCTTTAAAAGAATATCTCATTTAAATACACTTATAGGAACCATTCCTGGGGCTTTGCCACCACTTATTGGTTGGGCTGCTGTCCGTGATAGTATCGGTATGGGAGCCATTGTGATGTTTGTTATTCTTTTGTTTTGGCAGTTACCGCATTTTTTGGCAATTGCCTGGTTGTATCGCAAAGACTATTCTCAAGCAAACTTCTCTATGCTCAGTGTAGTTGATCCCACGGGTAAATCTGTTTTTCGTCAGATAGTTTTTCAAACTGTCTTATTGATTCTATCCTCATTCGTTCCTTTTTTGTTGGGAATTGCAGGGAAGCTTTATTTAGTTGTGGCCTTAGTGAGTGGCCTAGCCTTTTTAGGGGCAGGCCTTGTTTTAAAGAAAACGGAAAGTAATCGAGCGGCTTGGTGGGTATTTATTCTCTCTTTAGTTTATTTGATACTAATCTTGTTGTTTTTGATTGTAGATAATAGAGTTGTTTATTAAGCCTTTATTTTTTCTGCAATTTCTTTAAAAGAACCTTACTTTTTTGAATCCAATATAAGTCTTCATTTTGTTCTTTAGGCCTAGGTTCCACTTGAGCTGCTTGTGATAGAATTTGTAGAGCCTCTTTTTTACGTTTAGTTGATTTATAAAGGTCCCCTAAATAATACATGGTTTTGGGGTGATTCGGATTGAGTTGATTGGCTTGTTCTAGCCAGTTTAAGGCTCTATCATTGGATGGCCAAGACATAATAAGGGGGAAGCCAGGTGTTTTGTGGTGTAAGCGCCCTAATAGCATCATAGCCAAAGGGCGGTACTTTTTATTATCAGATTTAATAATTCGTTTGCAGAGCTGGCGAGATTCCCCAATAGCCCTTGGTTTACCTGAAATGACTAAACTGAGCTCATTTGCCCAGCGACTATGGGAGAGAACATACCAATAAGTCAATTCCATATTTGTCGCGTGTGTTCTTGTGATCCATTTCCCCATTTCATAGGCTTGCCTGTAAATAGATTTTAATTCTTTTTTGCTTTTGGTTAAGAATTTACCTGAATATAAGGAGGTCTTTATGTAACCCAAAGCCGCTGAACGTCTCGTTTTTTCATCATTCGTGGCTACTTTAAAAAGGTTTAAGGCTTTGCTTAGCTTTTGTTCTACCTCACTTTTAGGGAGTTGTTGGGTGGTTACTTGATTGTAGAGCTTCCAAGCTTTTTCGAGCTGTTTTGATTGAAGATCAGCGAAACTTGTTTCAATGGTGAAAAATAATGCGAGAAGCGTTAATGAGAGAACTTTCATAGTAGGTCTTCCTTGTTTGAATCCTTTTTAAAGATAGTATTTAAAAAGGAATTAACAAAATGACATTCTTGCCATTTTGTCTCTTGAAGCCATAGAAAACTTTTCACAAAAAAAGCCTCTCCATAGGAGAGGCTTTAAAGTGACTTAGAAGCTGAGGTTACCCATCTTCAAACTTTGGCATTAAGGCTCCACCACTTTCAATATTTCGAATCATCCAATCGGCATCATCCGCTAAATCACATTTAGGATACTTTTCTAATAATTCTTTAAACACAACTACCGCTGCAGGCTCTTGTTTAAGGTGTTCGGCAAGAATAAAACCAATCATAAATTTAGCCTTATAATTATTAGCACTTTCAGGATAGAGATATAATAAGCGTCGGTATTCTGTGAGCGCTTCTTGAAAGCGTTCAAGCTCTACAAGTACCTGTGCTTTGGCTCGACAGACAGAATCTTGCAAACCGAGTTTTTCAGGGAAGCTTGTTCGTACAAGATCATATTGTTCAATTGCTTTATGTAGCTTTCGATCTAAATGAAAGGCATGCGCCTTTTTGAATTCTTCGGCAGAATTAAGCTGTTCATTTTTGATGTAATTACTGTCTAGTACTTTAACTTGATACTTCTTTTTAAGACTATTCACAAAATTCTCAAGAGGCTTTGTGATAAATCTGTTTCTTATGTTATTGAAAATTCTGTACTTTGATTCACTGTAAGAAAGTAATACAGTATCTTTTTTGTATTTGCTGGGGTTTGTGTAGTACTCAATTTCAAACTCCTTTTTAGGGATTGTTTTAAAGATATTGACGTTTCTTTGTAGCATCTCGCTATAAGGCTTGCTTGTGTCAGAAACGAAGTAGGCTTTATTTTCAGTATAAATTTTTTCAAGCTCTGCATTTGTGCTGCCAAATAAGCTTTTGACAATAGAATCTTCATATATCTTAGCCCATTGGTAATCGTAATCAAGGGCAAGAGTAGATTGAACTTTAGGTGTCTTCATTAAACCAAGAGATTCAATTTCTAGCTTTCCTAATTCCCACATGAGGATAAAGTCTCTTAAGGCTTGGCGTGTATATGATTGTTGCTGATTGGGAGGGATTTCCTTTCTGAGAAAGACGACATCTCCTTCTGTAATTGTTCCTCCTTTGCCAAAGGTTGCAATGATTTCAGCTTCTTCAATAGTCACTCCTTTTTCTTGAACATAATTTTGCTCAACAATGGCTTTAACTCTTTCAAAAGGCTTTTGGCTTTTGACCTTTTTTGAGGCAACCCAAAACAGATGTGATTTTCCTGTAAAAGGATTGGCGACAGGGGCAGTCATTCCTTGTTTTGTTTGGGCAATAATGGAATCTAAAAGAGGGAAGATAGACGGAAGCATACCAATTCCATAAGGAAGTGATTTCTTTTCTTTAATAAAGCCGATATACCCATCAACCTTTTTTGTCCATTGATTTGTGTTTTTTGCTGCTGCCAACTTTTTAAATTCATCGAGGCTTTTTACACGCCCAATTTTTTTGATAGAGCTTGAATCCGTCTCAATGTGGTAAACTTCATATTGGGCTGGTGAAGAATATCTTTCAAGGTGTTCGTTATAAAATGCTTTTAGCATTTCATTAGTTAACTTAGGTTTAGGCTCAATGGTTTTAACTGAATACTTTTCAAATAAATTGCCCTTCATTCCCTTGCTAAGAGCTGATTTGTAGTTGCGAATATACTCGTCTTCCACGCGGCCTTTAATAGAATCTAAAGAAGCCGTCACAGTATCTTTACCTGTGATTCGTGTATAGTTAGCAATGTTGGCTTGATAGAAAGAATCTAAGTTGGCTTGTCCTAAAAGAAAGTCTTTAACAACATTTATTTTGACCTGCTCAAAAGTTGTTTTGGATGAATCGGTTATGAATTTGGTTTTATTCTGATTAAAATGGGATTCGATAGCTTTTGCATCTACTCCATAATTTCCGTTGATATGTGTTTCAATATACAATTGGAGTAAAAGTCTTTTTTGCATGGATACAATGCGTTTATTAGTGTAAGTATCGCTTTGTAGCCCAGATGCTTTTGCCTCTAAAGCAAATAACCGTTGCTGCATGACATTATCAAGAGTTTTAATGTTTTTAGCTTTATCAACAATATCAAGGGGGATTCGCCGTGCTGTTTTAGCGACTTGTAAATCTGATTTGGTTAAAACGGTTTTCCCTATTACCGCAACCGCATTTTTTGTGTCGACAGACTGGGAACAAGAAACAACCAAAGAGATGGTAGCGACTGTTCCGAATAAGTATTTAATTACCTTCATTTTTTCCCTCAATTTATGACATATAACTCTGGAAGAAGATAGAAAAAATATGTGATAAGCAAAAGGAGAGCTTATAAAAGCTTCTGAAAGCGATTTACAGTGATGAAATGGCGTTTTCGGTGGTATCGTGAATCTCTAAAAGAGAGGTTGCCCCAATGATTTCTATGATCTCGTAGACATTCTCATTGACGTTTGCAATTTTGAAACATCCCTTTTTTTCTTTTACGGCACGGCTAATGTGCAAAAGAATTCCTAACCCTGTGCTGTTGACATAACGTAACTTCTTAAAATCAGCAATTATTTTAGTAAAACCGTCTTCAAAAAGGTCCATTACTTGTTTAAGGGTCTTTTCGACATTGGTGGCATCTAAGTCCCCAACAAAGCCCACAATTTTCGCATCGGAAATATGGGTTACTTCTGAAATTTCTAAGTCAATTGGTGTATTCATTACCTTATCCTTTATCAAGTTAAGAATATAGGATATTTTTGTCTGTTCTGAAAGAAAAGACTGATATCCACCTTATTTTTAGTTTTTATGAGAAGGTTTTAGCCTTAAGCCACCTTTTTTTCTAAGCGATAAACCATGGCAATAATTTCTGCGACGACTTCATATAATTCTTCAGGAATTGAATGTCCAACCTTCACTTTTGACAGAATTTGAGTTAATGCCGTGTCTTCATAGAGAGGAATTTGGTGTTCAAGGGCCTTTTTTACCATATTTTCAGCAATAAGTCCTTTTCCACTGGCAATTACGGTAGGTTCCTTGTCTTCACCGTACTTGTATTTAAGAGCGACTGCGATTTTTTGTAAATTTTTATTTTTTATTTTCTGTGAGTAAAAAGAGTTTTTCATAAATCGTAAAAAAAGAGTAACTTGTGGGCTATTTTCTTTATTTTCTCAATAATTAATATGAAATTCAAGAATAAGCAATGAAGAAGTTAATAAAAGCACCTTTGTTTTACTTACCGCTCTTGGTAATGGGTGGGCTGTTGGTCTTTTTGTTGATCGGAGCCCCTTACCTTATTCAATGGCAATTAGAAAAGGGTTTTGTGATCCAAAAAATAAAGATAAAGGCGAGTCGTGTTAAGATTGCTTGGGATCTCAGTTTACAATTTGATTCTCTTCATATCGATACAGAGGCTGGGGAATTAGAAGTTGTAGGGGGGAGAGTAGAAGGCTTTTTTGTTTCAACTAATTTTAAAGAGCGCCCGATGCTAGAGGTTGTTCTTCAAGAGTTAAACTGGTTGGGAAAAAAGAATAAAAGTGAAGCTAAAAAAGAGGTTGTGAAAGATTCTATAAAGAAGAGTCCCTTTGAAATTCCTTCGGTTCAAGTGGGAGTTCCCTTTTCTATTTTAATCCATAAAGTCACGGTGATTCCCGCTCCCTCAGATTCAGGAACGAGTGACACGTTATTCACTCATTCATTGTTTGTGAAAAATGAAAGTCCACAGAGCTTTAAAATTTCTGCACAGAACTTAGGCTCATATAAAACTCTAGGTTTTAATCCAGAATTTTACACTCACATTGACTTTTCAGATAAAGATTGGGTTGATGTCCATGTGAAAACTTTTCAAGAAGGCGATACACTTATAGCGGACGCTTCTGTTTTTAAAAAGAATGTTGAAAAGCATAAATTGAAAGTTTTTTTGAAATTTGAAAGTTTAGCAAGGCTTTTGCCCCCTATGGGGATATTAAAAGTAAACTCCTATGGTATTAAGGTTCATTTAGACTATTCAAGTGATGAGGATGTTCGCTTGAAAGGAGAAGTAATCTCAATATTAGATACAGCTCTTTTTTTAGCGGATCAAAAGGTAACAACTAGCTTTTTATTAGAAAAAGGAAACCTTGAATTTGGGGTTAAAAGTTATCATATCAATAACCATAAAGTACATGTCGATTTAAAAGGGCAAACAATACTTGAGAAGTCCAAGACTCTGATGGATGTATTAAATAGTTTAAAGACGTTAAACGCAACTGTTGGGGGGGAGGTAAAGAATACAGATTGGGATTTGGCTTCATTTACTTTGCCTATTGATTTAAAGGTCACAAAGGGGAACTTAACAACAGAAAAGGTTCGCCTGCCAGTTCGAACAAAGGGAGGAAGTAAAGGAGAAGTAAAAATTAGCTGGAATAAAGGCTTTCGAATGGATATTGATTTAGATAA
>CAZLBO010000075.1:0-9008 GCA_964557725.1 uncultured Bifidobacteriales bacterium
ACCAATAACATTCACCTTGTAGGGGTTTCTGATGGCTGTTTAGCCGTGATCCATTACACCCAATACGCTCAACATCCTATCCGCAATCGACTATTACTTTCTAGCGCCCCTATGTTAGTGATACCTGAAAACAATATTCATAAACTCTCACAACAAAAAAGATTTAAAGAGGGGCATTGGTTTTTCTTTCAGGGAATAAAGGATCGCTTATTCCCTGCCAATAGGGTTATTCCCTATTTACAAAATTGGAAAAAGGCATTGCCTAACACCACCCTTCATGTTTATGCAGAAGGAACCCATGACTTCTCCTTTTACGCCACAAGAGCGAAACAAGAGATTATCAACGCGTTAAAGTATTAATCAATTTTTCTGCAACCGACACCTCATTCGTCGGGAGTTTACACATATAATTCTCGCAAAGATAAAAAGTTGGTTTTCCATTGAGTCTCCCTTGATTTTTCACAAAGGGCACCAATGTATGTAAACCCTGTTTAGCAGAAGCCGCTGAGTGATGGACAACGACCTTGTTGGGAAGAAAGCTACTGTATATAGCTTTTAAGAAAAGAGGCATTTCTTTGTCCTTTTTTTCCATTGCCAAAACAAATTCTTGTCCCCCATGCACCATCATATCTACCGCCTGAAGAAACTGCGGATACCCCCCAGGATACCGTTTAAGCTCCATCGCATAAAACGCGACGAGCTTCTCCGGAATTTCTTTGAATTCTTTACTATTTGAAAGTTTAGCTAATCGAACAAAAACAAGAGCCGCCACACTATTACCACTGGGAATTGCCCCATCATATAATTCTTTGGGATTTTCTATTAACTGTTCCTGATCCTTTGCGACAAAAAGAAAGCCCCCTTGCTTTTCATCCCAAAAATACTTTTTCATATCCCTAGCTAATCGATCCGCCTCTTTTAAATATTTTAATTCAAATGTCGCTTCATATAAATCCAATAAACCATTGGAAAAAAAAGCATAGTCTTCAATAAAACCTAAATGCTTTGTTGCGCCCTTTCGATAACTTTTAATTAACCGACCTTTTTTATTAACCAATTTCTTTAAGATAAACTCGGCATTTTCCACTGCCAGCTTTCGGCAAAGGGCAGGCGTAACTAGGTGTCCATCCCCTTCTGGCAAAATACGCGACGCCATGCTTAGGGCGGAGATAAGTAACCCATTCCAATCCACCATGATTTTATCATCTAAATGGGGCCGAACTCGTTGACTGCGAACCTCTAATAATTTTTGTTTAGAACTTGTAAGAATGTCTTTAAGCTTTTCTGGCGAGAGCTTGTGTTTTGTTGCCACTTGATTGAGAGAGAGATGTGAAGTTAAAATACTCTTCCCTTCAAAATTTCCTCCAGGAATTACACCATACCAATCCATAACAATAGAGGCATTTTTTATTCCTAGATGTTTCTCCATTTCTTCGGGTGTCCAAACATAAAAAGTCCCTTCTTCCCCTTCACTATCAGCATCTTCTGCGGAGTAAAAGCCTCCCTCTTTATCTAACATGTCTCGACGCAAGTACTCAATGGTCTCTCTCACAATACGCAAATACTTTTGATTCCCTGTCACCTGATACGCCTCTAAATATACTTTAATCAGCAAAGCTTGATCGTAAAGCATCTTTTCGAAATGAGGAACAAGCCATTGAATATCCGTAGAATAACGATGAAAGCCCCCGCCAATTTGATCATAAATTCCAGCGGAAGCCATATTATCTAAAGTAAATGTCACCTTTTCTAATACCGAAGAATCTTTGTGATGTATAAAGTCTCGTAACAAAAAAGACAACCCATGACCCATAGGGAATTTAGGGGCATTGGAGAACCCACCATAAGTACTCTCATAGCTCTGCAATTTCTGTTGGGCTCCTAGTTTAAGTACTTCTGCTAAATCAGGTACTCCACCTACTTCCTTCTCTGTAGGAGAAGCCAGCACGTCCTTTATCTTTTGGGTATATTCCGTAATCCCTTCTGGTTTATTTTTCCAATGTTCTGCAATAGAGGCCAAAACAGTTTTAAAGCCCTTCTTCCCATACTTATCTTCTGGAGGAAAATAAGTCCCTCCCGTAAAAGGAACTCTATCAGGAGTTAAAAATAAATTAAGAGGCCAACCTCCTCCTGCGTTAATTCTTTGAGCGAGCCCCATATAGACATTATCCACATCGGGTCTTTCCTCTCTATCCACTTTAATAGAGATATAATCCTTATTCAAAAGAGCCGCCACATCCTCTTTTTCAAAAGATTCTTTTTCCATAACATGACACCAATGACAAGTAGAGTAACCAATAGAAAGAAAAATTAACTTATTTTCTTTTTTTGCTTTTTCAAAAGCCTCTGCCCCCCAAGGATACCAATTAACAGGATTATGTGCATGTTGCAATAAATAAGGACTTTTTTCATGTATTAATAGATTGGTATACTTGTGCATTTTTTTCCCTTCTTCCACGTGTTCATTTTTAACAACTGCTTTATTTTTCTTTGATTCTTCTTGCCCTTGACAGCCCAACACCATCACCAAAAGTATTTTTAACAGAAGACCTGAATACCCTTTATTTTTCATTTCACACCTGACATTCAAAAGAAAAAACTCACTAAAACTATCTCGTAAAAAGTAGCAAACCACTCCTTGAATTTGGTTTTTTAGGGGATAAAAAGTCTTAAAGAACTCCTTTTGAGTTTTTTATGGTATAATAAATAAGAGTTCAGTCACTGAACCACAAACAAGGGGAGAATATAAAAATGGCTTATTTTAAGAAGTTTCTGTTTATCCCCTTATTACTCTCCCTTCCTCTTTCCTCAGTCTACGGAGAGAAAACCATTGACTGGGATCGTTTTCACAAGCGCTGGGACATTCAATTAAAACGATATGTATTTAAAGGCAAAGTCAATTACCCTGCTTGGAATAGAGATTCATCCAGTTTAAACACCTATTTAGACTCTTTAAGAACCTTACCCAAGACTCTAATCCAAAAAGCCTCTAAAGACGCTCTTTTAGCTCTCTACATCAACACTTACAATGCATACACCATTAAAGCTGTTCTGAACCACCCTAAAATAAAATCAATCCAAGATATTAAACCCAAAATTTGGGATCAAAAATTTATCCATTTATCTGGGGACACTCTAAGCCTAAATCATTTAGAAAATAAAATTTTAAGACCTCAATTCAAAGACCCCCGCATTCACTTTGCTATTGTTTGCGCTTCAATTAGTTGCCCTCCACTCATCAACAAGGCTTACACACCACTTAATGTTCATTCTTTAATGACCGCCAACACCAAAAGCTATTTAGCCGATAAACAACAAAATGATTTTACCGAGCACACCTCCCGAATCTCAAAAATATTTAAGTGGTTTAAAGAAGACTTTGAGGCTTATCAGGGAGGATTAAAGGGCTTTTTGAAAAAATACGCTCCCTCAGAGTATGAGGATAAAAAAATATTTACTTACATGATCTATAACT
This sequence comes from uncultured Bifidobacteriales bacterium, assembly GCA_964557725.1. Taxonomy (GTDB): domain Bacteria; phylum Fibrobacterota; class Fibrobacteria; order UBA11236; family JADFYW01; genus CAZLBO01. Next base: position 3,476 of record CAZLBO010000075.1, read on the forward strand.
GGGATTTAAATTCAAAGTGACTTTAAATTATTTTTTGATTTTGGTTTAAGTAACAAAACAAAATCAAAGTCTTCCGCTAAGTTAAACAACTTTTTCGATCCCATTTTTTGAGCATAGACTCGACTGTACTCTTGGTATTCTCTGCATAGATTCTTTTTTTGGTTTTCTATTTTTGACTGTTCAATCAACAAGTTTTGATAATATGATTCTTCTTTAGCGTTGTCCAACTCCTCTTGCACCATACTCAAATCATCTTGAACCTCTCGGCACCCTTCTGCTTTTAGAATTATTTTTTCTCTCACTTCATGTAACGTTAAAAAATCATCTATTGCTAAATGTTTTTCTTTAAAACTCAACTGTCCTTTGATCAAAGGAAACTGAACAATTTGATCCTTCTTTTTATAATACATACAAGGTTTACTCTTTTTTCCATTGTCATAACTGCAACTCACACGTAAAGCCCCGTTCACAAATCGCTCTTCAAGCCTTCCATGTAACACTCCTTTTTTATAGGAGTAAACTCCTTGAACAGAACCATTAGGGTACCAATACTTTGCTTTATAATCTAAAGTGTCATGTTCATAATACAATTCAAAATGAAGGTTACCATTGTTATACCACTCTCTTGAAAAACCATGTTTCACTCCTTGTTGGTAATTTATTTCGCTTAACCTTAGCTCAAATCCACTCCACCACCTTATCTCCTTTCCCTCTCGAAGACCTTTATTCCATTCCGTTTTTTTCTTTTTGCTTCCCTCTCTATAATAAAAAACTTCTGTTCCTTGTTTTTTTCCACGTTCATAAAAGGTGACTCTTTTAACCTCGCTTCCTTTATAATACTTCACATACTTACCCTGCAATATACTTCGCCCCAAGGAGTCCTCTGTATATGTGTACAAGTCCGTAATTACATCCCCCTTTCTTTTACTTCTTTCCCAAAGCCTTGCGGGGTCATTCCATTCCTTTGAATCATTTCCCTTTGATTTTTTGACAACTGTAATGGGATAACCCGTCACGTCCCAATTTTTTTGTTGCCCCATTTGAGTGCCATTATCATAAAAAATAACCCTCTTTTTATGACCGTCTCTGTACCAAAAAGTCTCACGCCCTTGCTTCTTTCCATCACGCCACATACATTGACTTTTCAATAACCCATTGGCATACCATAATTTCTGAGTGCTAACTTGTATCCCTTTATCCCAAAAAGATTCTTCTTTTATTTTTGTGTTTCCATGCCAACGTGCCCACCGACCCTGCCTCTTATTTCTTCTCCACTCGGACTCTTCAATTTTAACCCCTTCCACATTCCATCGAGACCATACTCCGTCCCTTTTCCTCTCCCCCTTCTTTCCATCATAATATGCATACTGCTCTTTAACACTTCCATCAGAATGTTTTTCGATATGTTCTTACCGTCCTACACAAAAGATCGTAAAAAATCTAAAGACCACTATAAAAACGAACTTAACACTCACCCTTTTAACCTTTTCTTTTAATTATTCACTCCTAAAAAGAGTGATGCCAACATAAAATCAACTTCTAGCGCCAAATCCCCTTCTTGCAACATTGTCTTTAAAAATAACTTTAGAGTTCCCTCTATCATTTGTAGTTTGAAGTTATTATGGGAACAAACAACACATATGAAATCCAATTAGAATGGCACAACCAATCTGTAAATCTCAAGTGGGTAGAAGACTTTCTTCGTGAATTTGAGCAGACTATCGGCTTTATTCACGAGGACTCCCGTCTTGACATACAGACGCCCTTCCTTTCTGCCCCTCCCTCCTCATTTCAAAAAACAACTCAAAAATTATTTTTTGAATTTAATCAACCTTTTCGTAAACCAGATAAAAGACCTTTTCCCTTAAAGGAACGCTTCTCCCAACTTGACTCCGATTTTAGCATAACACCCTACCAAAAGAATAATCTATGTCCTAAAATCATTCTTACACCAAACGCCTCCGAGCCCCTTCCCCCGTCGGATACTAAAATATTGGCCTTTGTTTCTTCACAAGGTTCTTCTAACAAACTTCCTGTCCTTGCTCCAGAAGATTTTACGACTTTGAGAAATATTGTTCTCACTTACTTTCAATCTATTACTCAATCTCGCCCCTTATATGGCTTAGTCCTGACAGGAGGCAAAAGTACTCGCATGAAAAAGGACAAAAGCCAACTCAATTACCATGGCAAACCACAGTGGATTGCAGGAGCGGATCTTTTAAAACCTTATTGCGAAAAAGTTTTTATTTCTTGTCGAAAGGATCAAGAAAATCGTTTCTTATCAACTACCTATTCTCAAATTCATGATAGCTTTTTAAACAAAGGCCCTATGAGTGGCATCCTCTCGGCACAATCACAACACATTGAAGCTAGCTGGATTGTTATCGCCTGTGATCTCCCTTACTTAGAAGAAAAAACAATTCAATACTTACTAGACCAAAGAAACCCCTTTAAATTAGCTACTGCCTTTAAAAGTAATTACGATGGCCTCCCAGAACCTCTCTGTGCGATTTACGAGCCCAAAAGTCATTTGAAATTAATGCAATTTTTATCTATGGGGACATCATGCCCTCGAAAGGTATTGATTCACACGGATTCCCATTTGATTGAACCCATTAGCCAAAATGCTTTAGATAATGTTAATCACCCCGAGGAGTTTGAAAAAGCCCTCCGAGACGTAGGCTCTCAAAACAAGTAAGGGAACTCTTCCCTTATCGATACAAGGCCCTGATGAGTCACAATAAGATGATCCAATATGGGAATCCCCATAGTTTTGGATACACTGACTAACTTCTCCGTTACTTTAATATCAGCTTCAGAAACGACCCTGCTTCCCGAAGGGTGATTATGTGCCAAAATTAAACTGACAGCCTTATCCATAATAGCGGGATAAAATGTTTCTCGTGGATGAACAAGGCTACTGTTTACCAACCCTTTTGTGATTGTATGCGTGTTAATTACTCGGTTAGAGCTATCCAAAGTAATCACCACAAATTGTTCTTGTGTTGCTGATTTAAGATGAACTAATTCAGGAAGGACATCCTTCGCAGAGGTAATCTTTATTTTAAGACTTCCTTCTAAAAACCGCTGAGACAGTTCTAAGGAAGCCAAAATTTGAGCGGCTTTCGAGCGTCCAATCCCTCTAATTTTTAAAAGATCGGCTAAACTCGGCTTTTGAATTTTTAATAAGGCGATAATCTCATGGGAAAGACTCAAAACATCTCTATTTTTAATCCCTTTACCTAAAATAACTGCCAATAGCTCCACATCCTCTAAACAAGCGGCTCCTTTTACCCATAGTTTTTCTCTAGGCCGATCTTCAACTTCTAAATGATATAAGTTTTTTGAATTTTCCATACTCTTTAGACGACACTTACACAAAAAAAGTAACAAAAACTTCAATTTATTTTTCAATAAACCCTTTCACCTGTAAAATGCACCTATTTAAGGTTATTTACAAAACCTAAGACACTTAAACATTCAGATATAGGGCCAAAAAACCTATATTTAAAACCCTAATTGCACAAAAATAAAAATTATAGAGGGAATTCCTAACGATTAACACAAAGTAAGAAAAAAATAAGTTGAAAACTTTTAATAATCCACCATAAATTGCTAATATTAACACAAGATTAAATTTGGAAAGATAAAAATGACTAAAAATAAACGAACTGGAGCACAGTCACTCATTGACTGCCTAGAACAACAAGGTGTTGAGTACATATTTGGATACCCAGGGGGAGCAGCCATCCCTATTTTTGACGCTCTTATTGATTCATCGATCAAACTCATTTTGACGCGTCACGAACAAGGCGCCACTCACATGGCAGATGGATACGCACGAGCGACAGGAAAAGCAGGAGTTGTTTTAGTGACTTCTGGTCCAGGCGCAACCAATACCGTTACAGGTATATTGACGGCTTCTATGGATTCTGTACCTATGATTATCCTTTGTGGGCAAACAATTACTGCCAGCTTAGGCTTAGATGCTTTTCAAGAAGCCGATGTATCAGGGATCACCTTTCCTGTCGTCAAACATTCTTACTTAGTTAAAGATGTAAGAGATATTCCCTCTTTGATCAAACAATCATTTTACATCGCCGAAACAGGACGACCCGGTCCTGTTCTTCTCGATCTTCCTAAGGACATTACTTCACAAAGTTATGAACCGGATTACAACCTTCCCATGAATTTGCCTGGCTATTCTATTCCTTCCCATGGAGATAGTGCCAGTATTCGTTTAATCTCTGAAGCTTTAACAAAAGCGAAAAGACCCGTCTTACTCGTTGGGCATGGCGTGGTTATTTCTAACGCCTGCAAGGCCGTTAAATCCTTAGCAGAAAAAATGCAAATCCCTGTGATTAATACTTTACTCGGAAAAGGGGGCTTCCCTGAATCCCATACTTTATCTCAAGGTATGTTAGGTATGCATGGTACGGCTTATGCGAATAAAGCCGTTATGAATTGTGATTTAATTATGTCTATTGGCTCCCGTTGGGATGACCGAATTGTCGGAAAGTTAGAAGTGTTCTGCTCTGGTGCCGTTAAGATCCATGTAGATATTGATCCTGCCGAAAATGGAAAGATGGTCGTTCCCGATCACTTTGTTTTAGGTGATGCCCGTTTGGTCATAGAAGAATTAAATACTCTTTTACAACCAGGTGATACAAAAGAGTGGGTTCAACAAACAACTAAATGGAAAAAACAATTTCCTCTTAAATACAAAAAGCAAGGAGGCTTACGAGCGGAGTATGTTCTCGACAAGCTTCATGAGCTAAGTGGAGGAAAAGCCTATATTACCACAGATGTTGGACAACATCAAATGTGGGCTGCACAATACTGCTTAACCGATGATCGCTTTAAATGGATTTCTTCTGGTGGAGCAGGTACCATGGGTTTTGGCTTTCCTGCTGCCATTGGCGCACAACTCGCTCACCCCGAACAAACCGTAGTAGCTGTTGTGGGTGATGGAGGTTTTCAGATGACTTTAGCTGAAATTGCCACAGCGGTAATCAACAAGCTTCCTCTTATTGTCTTAATTTTGGATAACAAGTATTTAGGGATGGTAAGACAATGGCAAGACATCTTTTTTGACAATCGTCTTTCTGGGGTAGACATGGTGGGAAACCCCGACTTTGTTAAACTCGCCGAGTCTTATGGATGTAAAGGGTTTCGTATTAAAAGAAACGCCGAAGTCTCCAAAGTTTTACAAGCAGCTCTCGACTATAGAGAAGGGCCTTGTATTATCCATGCAGAAGTAGAAAAGGCGGACAATGTCTTTCCTATGATTCCTGCAGGCGCCCCTTATGAAAAAATGATGTTAGAAAGACCTAAAACTAAAATTGAAAAACCAACGGGAAGTACCTGATATGAACAATAATACGACGAATAAACAATACTCCATCAGCTTACTTGTAAACAACAAACCAGGTGTTCTGATTCGCATTAGCTTGGTTTTTGCCAGACGGGGTTACAACATCGAAAGTGTAGTTGTTTCTGCCGCTCACGATCCTGAATTTTCTCGAATGACCAT
>CAZLBO010000076.1:0-8720 GCA_964557725.1 uncultured Bifidobacteriales bacterium
TTTAATTTCAACACCTAAGCTTAAACATTTTTCTGTAATCTCATTTCTAATTTCCCTAATCACCCTTATCTCTGACACATCATCAATCAAACCTCTCTTTTCTGCCCGATTAACAACATCAATCAATGTTCCACTTTTTTCTAACTCTTGTGTATCAATAGAACGAAACACTTTTTGAATGAGCAAATCACTAGCCCTTGCAAAACGACTACTGTATGCTTCAAGATCATCAAATTGCGCTTCTGTAAGCTTTTTTTCCTTATTTAAATGCTCACACTTCTTATAAGATCTAATTAGCCATTTTTCCGCTCTTGATAACTCTTCTATTGCCCTTAACAGATTCTCTCTGTAACTATCATTCATCACAAAAGCACCCCTTCTTCCAAAGCTATTCTGGTAAAAGGTTTTGATTCATCCTGCTCAATCAATAAATCAATTTTTTGTTCTCCCATTCTGTCATACATGTCTAATTTGATTTCCAGCTTCTCCCTAAAAGTTATTTTGCTCGAAAGTACCAATAAATCAATATCCCCTCCACGCTTAGCATCATCTACTCGTGAACCAAACAAATATATTTTTGCTCCCTCATCTCTTTGTAAAACGGTCTCTTTAATAGCCAATATTTCTGCCTTTGTAAGTCTCAATTTATGCCCTTCAATTTATCCCTAAAAGGAAAATCCTTACTTTTTAGAAGTACTCCTTCAAAAATAGCTGGTATTTTGGGGGCGGTTTTGGGGGCGGTTTCAAAAAATAACTTTTCGCTATTTTTATTTAATCCGCCATTTACACCCTCATTTACACCCTCATTTAATCCGCCATTTAATCCGCCATTATTAATGAGCTCTTTAGGAATAGAGAAGGCTGTCACCATAAGCCCATTTTCAATTTCTTTAGCTTTAAACTCAACCATTAATGATTCCACTTTAGGTAAGGATTTCACAATACTTCTCCCTAAAATAACGTTACCGCCACTCCTACACTAATAGCCATTTGATAAATAATCTGCGTTACTTTTGAGAGAACCTCCAAGTAATCCTTTTTAGGTGGCCTTGGTGGTACCACAATTGTGCCGCCTGGCTCTACACTCTTCGATCCAAAAAACCATGTGTTCTTAGGAGTTAAAATTGAACCGTCTGGCTTCATGTATAAAATATTATCCTCATCTCCATACTGATTAACTCCCCCCGCTTTACTCAAACATTCGGAAATTGTATTATTATCACTGCCAAAAATCACACTCGTTGGAGCATATACCTCTCCCAAAATAGCCACCACACTTGGAGATCGCTCAATAGTTAACTTGTCCCCATCTTCCAAAATAATATCCTCTATCTTCCCTTCAAACTTAAACTTTTTATCTAAGTGAACCACCACCCGCCCTAAGTACCGGGCATTTTTTGTTTCTTTTAAAATCGTTCTCCGTTGCGCAATAGCCGCCACTACATTAGCCTTATCACTCTCTTCAATCATTTGCGATAACAAAGCCTCTTGCTCCTGTACCAAACGCTTTTCCACATCACTCATTACCCTTAACTGCCGTTGCTTAACACTCTCCCTAATAAAAGCCGCCCCTCGCATATAAGCATCAGGAGTAAAACCCCCTGCACGTTTAATAATGCTACTCAAACGCTCCCCTTTTGCCGCCTCGTATTGGCCGGGAAAGTTAAACTCACCCGAAAGAGTGACCACAATCTTACCCTTATTATCTACCAATTCCCTAACATATACGGCATCTCCATCCTCTAATTGAAAAGTGGTTTTGCCCTCTAATATATTCCTTAAATTCATTTGATGGATTTTTCTTTTAACTAAACTATCATTTTCTAAAATTCTTCTCACAACCTCTACATTGAGCGTATAAGTTGTTTTAGTCAAACCATTCGCCTGACTAATCAACTCCGGAATCCCCATATTCTCTGTTAATTCAAAGTCCCCTGGGCTTTTAATTGCCCCCTTAATACTTACTACCTTAGGTAAAACAAAATTGCTTCTGGGAAAGAGAATTAAAGAATCAAAAGGCTGCAAAACAACATTCCCCTCTTCTTCAGGGTTATTGATCAAGTTGGATAAATTAACCTTAATCAAAGTAGAGTAAAAAGAACCCGACTCCTGTGACTTAAGCATACGAATCAAATGAGCCTCAGACAAAAAGGCATTAACCCTTAACCCTCCCCCTGCAATAATCAAATCCGACACACGCATTTGTTCTTCAAAAGCATAAGTACCAGGCCTGCGAATAGACCCACTCACACGCACCTCTGGGTGATCCATAATCTGGTAACGACTATAAACAATAACACGATCTCTCGGAGTTAATAGCATAGGGTTTTCAGCCTTAAAAACATCTTCCAAGGAAAATGGCAATAACAAAGTCCCCTGCCTATCATCTGTCTTTCTCTTAATATGCCCATACTTAAAAAAGGTATGGGATTTTAAATCATTCACACTCCCAATCAAATCGTGAATCGTCATCCCCTTTTTAAACTCGTAGCGTCCAGGGCGATTAACATTACCCACTAAATGCACCGCATCATCCTCGCGGAGAAGCACCTCTTCAATATTTAACATATCCCCATCTTGTAACTTCCGCCTTCCCTCCTTCTTCATTTTATCCATGCTAATATCAATCACAATCTTTCGCTTATGCTTATCAATTCTATCTAAACGAATTCGCCCCTTAAAAGCATCCGAACTCAACCCCCCTGCTAGCTTCAAAGCATCCTTAACTCTTTCACCCGATTTTATTTCATAAATAGCAGGACGCTTTACCTTACCTGTTACCGCCACTTGTATCTTTGCCACAGGAATAAATATCACATCCCCCGAAAGTAATTGCCTGTCCTTGCGGTTATTACCATTCAACAACATATCATATAAATCTAAACGCGTTAAAAGCCTTCCGCTCCGCTTGATCTCTATCCTTCTCAAACTCCCTATATCCTTAATGCCACCCGATTGAAAAAGTGCTGCCGTTACTGTTGCCCCTGCAGGAACCACATAAGAGCCTGGGTTTACCGCCTCCCCTAAAACATAAACACGGATACTCTTAAGACGACCCAAGCCTACCGATGCCTTAACTCCATTTATCTTTTCAATTTCTGTGATCAATAACTCCTGTGCCTTCGCAAACCTTAAACCAGCCACACGCAATGGCTGCAAAGGAGGGTAATGAATCATCCCCTCATTATCAATCTCTATAGTTTGACTCTGATTCTCTCTCCCCCATGTATTAATGGTCAACTCATCCCCTAAGGATAAAATATATTCAGGAAGAGAAGGAAGATGAGCGCTCCCCATTTCTGCTCCTGGGTTATTCAGAAAAAAGTCATAACCAAACCGCTTTAACCCCGCAGGAAATCGCCCCTGAACAACCTTTGTGGTACTTACCTTTTTCTTCTGCTTTATCGGCTCGGTAAACAATATTCAAGAATTTATCTGCTTTATCGGCTTAACCTTTTGCACCACGGTAGCAAAGGGCTTTTCCGAGGCAGGCTTTACTTTTTCATCTAATAACTTTCGAACATCCTTATTTGACATCCCCTTCATTTCTGGGTTGGCTTTTCGCTGAGTGGCAATCATGTCATCCGTTACTTTTAACTTTCCCGAACGAATGGCCTTTAAAATTTTCTGTTTTTCCTTTAAGGTTTGAGCTTCCCCCGCACCCACTGCCAATAAGCACAGACAACTAGCCATAACAAATAAGGGACTCAACAACATTATAAAACTTTTTCTTTTCATATTCTTACCAATTCCCTTCAGGGGAATCCGGGCTCCGCCCCTTTCAGCGGTTCCTAAAAAATCGCCTACAGGGATAAAATGGCAAACTTCCTACAGGATAAAGGAAGCCTGATGTATTCAATTCATCTGGTTTTTTTTAACTCAGATTTTAATTCACTAATATCCTGTTTAATTCTACTTGAATCTAATTGTCTCTTGTTTAAGTAACTCTTTGCTAAGCTCCGCCGATAACGGCCTCCCTTGGCTGTGAGTATATACTTCCCTTTTCGCCCCCCTGGCGATTCTTTTATTTCAATAAACCCTTCATACAGTAATTTTGCCAATTCTGCATTTATCTTTCCTAAACTTACCACAAACATCTTAGAAAGAGCACGCTGAGTGAGCGTCCCGTCCTTTGCTATCTCTTTTATAAGCTTAAAATCCAACATACCTTGTTCAATTATTGAACAAAATAAAATTATGTGCAAGATTTTCCTATTTTTTTTTCATTAGTTCAGCATCTGAACAAAAAAAGGGAGTTTCCGTTCAATTAGTGAACAGAAGTAATGTAATAAGGGCTCTCTAAACCTTTTTTAGAAACCTCAATAATGATTCCCATGGCATTACAGTGACATCCCCTATTTGATAATCAAGCTTAGAAGTTGAAGCCAATAATAATTTAGCATCGGGCAACACCTCTTTTAAGGAGCGTAACCCTTTAGCATGTATCCTTTCTGGCAAGTGGTGTGATTTAAACTCAATCGCTATGTATTGCCCACTAGGAGTCTCAATAAGGCAGTCTACCTCCACCCCTTTTTCTGTTCTATAAAAAGAAAGAACCCAGTCTTTTCTATGATAATCATTGATTTTATAAATTTCTGTCAGTAAAAAATGCTCGAATGCCCTACCATACTCCATTCTATTTTCAGCTGGATTCTTAAAACTAATGGTTAATTTATTTGTTAAGGCACTCACAACTCCCATATCGAAAAGATAAAATTTGGGGTGTTTTGACATTTTTTTTCGAACAGACTTATTAAATGGTAAAAGAAAAAAACCCAATAAGGTGTCTTCAAGTATTTGATAATACGCCTTTACTAAGTGACTTTTAAGCCCCACTTCTCGTGAAATATTCGAATAATTAATCAGCTCTCCATTCTCACTGGCCACAATGGTTAAAAATCTTAAAAAGGCTCCTAACTTTCTCACCTGTACTTCCACTTCAATTTCTTCTTTTATGTACGTATTGCAATAAGACCTTAATATTTCCTGTCGTGAATAGTCATCTTTTGCTAAGCATACAGGGGGTAAGTTGCCAAATCTCAAAATCTCATGAAGCTCTCTCCCCGCTCCCATTTCTTCAAAGGTAAAAGGGTATAAATTAAAAGTCCATGCCCTTCCTCCTAGCATATTTGCATGAGAGCGTTTTAACTTTCTGGCACTAGACCCACTTAATAGAAATTTACACCCCATTTCCATTGCAATCGCTTTATGAACCTCATCCAATAATTCAGGTATCTTTTGAATTTCATCAATAATAACATGGGTAATTTGCTTCGATTCAATCAAAAATTCCACTTCTAATAGCATTAACTCTGGCTTTGTAACAAAACGTCGCATAGTGGGAGCATCTAAGAGGTCGTAATAAATAACTTTTTGATCTAAAAATATTGATTTAAGCAGAGTGCTTTTTCCCGTTTGACGGGGCCCAAACAAAAACAAATTTTGATCTACTGGTAAATTTAGCTCTCTTTTTATCATCATATTTTAGAATATAGTCGATTTTTATCTTTTTAATTCTAAAAACGGTCGAAAAATAAAAATAAAATTTAAAATATCGACCGTTTTTCTAAAAATAGCCTCGCTACCCTTCCCTCTAAACCTTGAGTAAAGAGGAGGGCTCCACTCCGACAGAAATAAATTGGCCAAACATCTCTACTTTTAACAAAACTTTAGCCGTATTTCCCCATTCAATCACTTCTCCCTCAATACCAGATAGAGAGCCTATGACAATCCGTACAGGGTCGCCCTTTTTCATTCCCTTTCTCGTTTCCATTTCAATCGGAAGATCTTCATCCAATATCCTTTGCACAGAACAAAGCTCCTCCACAAACTGCTTCTGATCCCTCACCTCTATAATCCCCGCCACATGGTCTGATCCAAGCACCCAGCCCTTGCTTTTGCCTTTTTCCGATTGAACAAAAGCCACATAGCCAGGAAATAGCGAACAAATACTCTTTCTTAATTTACCTGTATCTCGCCTTTTCGTCCGTTTTTCCACCATAGGGAGGTAATAGCCCACCTCATTCCGAGTCAATTCTTCGGCAAAAGCCTTCTCTCGTTTTGATTTGAGCCGAGCAACCGCCCACTTCCCCAGGTCTTCCTTTAATTCTCTTTTTTCAGGGAAACGTGTCAGAGGATTTTCATGGATTCTATACATTATCTTTACAATAAATTTCATGAATACAACAAACAAGGGTTCTTTTGAGGTTTACTTGTTATTTTTTGTGGAAAGCCATGATTATACTCTCCTCCTTTTCTATTTAATTTGATACTCAATGGTAGCCACACTTTTACTTCTATTTAATTATAAAGTCTCAAATTTGGCTCTATATAATCAAATACTCCTTTAAAACATTAAATTTGACTCTTTATATACCATTTTTACATTAAAATCGTATATTTAATATGTAATGATAATCCAAAATGAACACTCAGATGAGACTATCGCAAAGGAACTCGGCAAACGAATAGCCCGAGCTCGTTTAAATCGCAACTGGACACAAGCCATGTTAGCCCATGAATCTGGAGTTTCAAAGCCCACCTTACAGAGAATAGAATCTGGAGGCACTTCAAACCTGCTTCATTATCTCCGACTCTTTAGGTGCCTGAATGTACTTGAACGTCTCGAAACCATTTTGCCTGAAAGCAGCATTAGTCCCATGCAACTTTTAAAAAATAAAGGACAGGAAAAGAAACGTGCACGACAATCCACAAAACCCATAAGGGGGAAAGAAGACACCCCTTGGCAATGGGGAACACCATGACCACCGCCAAAGTCATGTTATGGAATCGATGTGTGGGAGCTGTTACATGGAGCCCCACTACTTCCCTTGCTTCCTTTCAATATGACAAAGACTTCCAAACAAGTCACATCCAAATAGCCCCACTTACCATGCCCTTAAATAACGATACCTATGCTTTTCCCCACTTACCTGTGGAATCCTTTTTTGGCTTACCAGGGTTATTAATGGATACCTTACCCGATAAATTTGGGAATAAGCTCATCGATACATGGCTTGCAAAAATGGGACGTGAGGCCAATAGCTTCAACCCTGTGGAGCGCCTCTGTTACATAGGAAATAGAGGCATGGGGGCTTTAGAATTCAAACCTCATTTAAGCTCAGAAGAAAACCATTCCTCAAAAATAGACTTAGAGGCCCTTACTTCTTTAGCGAGTGACATACTCACGGAACGGAAAAACTTATCTGGATCTTTAGATGAAAAAAAAAGAGAACAAACCTTAACCCAGATACTTAAAATAGGGACCTCCGCAGGGGGAGCAAGAGCCAAAGCCATTATAAACTGGAACCCCACCACCCATGAAGTAAAATCAGGACAAACCCAAGCCTCACAAGATTTTGAACCATGGTTGTTAAAGTTTGATGGAGTCATGGGCAATGGAGACAAAGAGCTTGAAGATGCCATGGGTTTTGGACGTATTGAATATGCCTATTCCCTCATGGCAAAATCTGCAGGAATCCAAATGATGGAGTGTCGGCTATTGACAGAAAATAATCGTTGTCATTTTATGACTAAACGGTTTGATCGAATCAAAAAAGAATACAACAACAGTTTTATCTTTATCAAACAGCATGCTTTATCTCTTTCTGCTATCGCTCATTACGATTTTAATCAAGCAGGAGCTTACTCCTATGAGCAAGCCTCTCGAATCATGAGAAAACTAAATATGCCTATGGCAACTATTGAAGAGCAATTTAAAAGAATGGCATTTAACATCGTGGCAAGAAACCACGATGACCATGTCAAAAATATTTCCTTTCTGATGAATCAAAAAGGAGAGTGGTCACTCTCCCCTGCCTACGACATCACTTATAGCTATAACCCCACAGGGGCTTGGACACAACAACATCAGATGACTCTAAATGGAAAACAAAAGAACTTTATGAAAGAGGATTTTGTTCAATTTGAGAAAGATTTTTCTATGAAAAAGGGGAAGGCATTTGAAATACTCTCCAATGTTATTGATGCAATAAAACAATGGCCTGATTTTGCCAAACAAGCAGGTGTACCTGACGCTATTACCCATAAAATAGGACGTACTCACCATGTGACTCTATTAAACAATAATCACAATCCAAACCATTTTTAAGATTTATGCAGAGAAAAACTAATATGAAGGCTTTATTTTTAGACCGAGATGGCGTAATCAATGTAGACAAAGAGTACCTTGTCAAACCTGAAGAATTTGAATTTATGCCTGGTATTTTTGAGCTTTGTCAGGCCTTTCTCAACAAAGGGTATCTTATTTTTATTGTGACTAATCAATCGGGTATTGCTCGTGGTTACTATACAGAGGATGATTTTTTAACTTTAACAGATTGGATGTTAGCAGAATTTAAAAAAAGAAATATTTTGATACAAAAGGTTTATCATTGTCCTTTTCATCCTGAATATGGAAACAAACAGTATCGTCAGGATTCTCCTGATAGAAAGCCTCATCCGGGGATGTTATTGAAGGCACAAAAAGAATTTTCACTTGATTTGGCACAAAGTGTTATGATTGGGGATAAAGAGTCTGATATTTTATGTGGACTTAATGCAGGGGTTCAAACGACTGTGCTTATTCGTTCTGAATATTATAAAAAAGGGATTCCTGCAACGATGGTGGTGGGGGATTTATCTGAGGCTTTGGAAGGGCTTGTTCGTATTCTTTCTGTGGGGTAAAGGTTTTTTTTGTTCTTTCGCTTGGATGGTTTTTG
>CAZLBO010000077.1:0-8689 GCA_964557725.1 uncultured Bifidobacteriales bacterium
TTAGCTACCAATTTATAGTCATTTGAACCTACAACATAGTCATTATTAGGAGCTTTTACATGTTCAGAAGCGGTAAAATAATCATTATGAAAGCCTACTCGCTTATTCTCTTCATCAGTAAAAGTGTACTTATTTTTGTTTTTATTTTTGGGATAGCGGATAGTAAGATTTTTGCCTTTAAATATTTCAAGAATTCGTTTTCCCAATTTACTGCGATTTTTCCAGTCGTTACTAATAGGGCTATTATTTCCTTCACCCCAGTCTCCTACGAACCCAACTTGCCAAGCATCAATTACGCCTATGTTTTTTTGAATAAAAGGTTCGAGTTGGTCTAGGTGTCTAAATACGTCTGTAAATCTTGCATTGGTAGCCTTGGGCTTGTTGTCATAAGCAAATCGAAGAATCACTTTGTATCCATTTTTTATGGCATCATCAAATACCATTTGCATGTTAGAGAAGGCGAGCGAGTCAAGATCCTTTCCAACATACCGAGTAAGATAAAAGTAAAGTTGAATTAAGGATAGTTTATCGTTTTCAACATGATATTTTGTGAGTTGGTCGGAGCCAATCCACTTATTAGGGAAGATTTTTGAAGTGTCCCAAGTAAAGCTTAAATTGTCCACAAAATAATTCGTTTGTAAGAATAAGCCTCTTTCGGGGTTTTGAATAGGGGAAATAGGCACAAGGACTGCTTGGGCGAAGCTTTTTTGAGGGGCAATAATGAGGAACGAAAGAATGAGTGAAAAGAGTACGCATTTTATGTGAATCAAGAATGGGTTATTTTTTAGTGACATGATTTGTGTATTTCCCTTTTTCACTTTCTTATAGCTCAATATATAAAATCTGATTTGTTTCCGGTAACAGGCCTTACACAGGCTGAGAGAAGTGAAATAGAAAGAAAAAAAGAAAGGCTTAGGCCTTTCTTTTTTTGTGACTGAGAATATTGTTCTTGCCTTCTTCTTGTCAGCTTGATAGAATGAGGGTAAAATATGACAAATATTCGAAATTTTTTCCCTATTATTTTGGCTAAACTATGTTAGATTATTCCCGAAATTTAAAAACCTCAAAAAGGAAGTGTCCCTTGTGGAAACCTTTTTGGCAAGCATTGAAGGTGAATTGATAAAAAATGGCATTATTTAAAATTAAAAAAGGCCAAAATCTTTCCATTGGTGGTGAGCTTGAAGCCGTGATAGAAAGAGCTTCTCAGGCCAAAAAAGTGGCTTTACTCCCCACTGATTTTGCAGGAATAAAGTGGAAATTAGAGGTGGGTGTCGGAGATGTTGTAAAAATAGGCTCTCCTCTTCTTGCGAGTCGTCTTAACCCCGATCTCAAACTGACTTCACCTGGTGGAGGGAAAGTAATTGAGATTAATCGTGGTGATAAGCGAAAACTCCTTGAAATCGTAGTTGAAATTGCTGATGAGGAAGAAAGCCGTGAATTCGAGACTTTTACAGTAAATGAAATTCCTAAGCTTGAAAGAGGAAGTATTGTCAGTACTTTATTGGATTCGGGGCTTTGGAGTTACCTGATTCAAAGGCCTTTTTCTCGAATCGCAAACCCGTCGGCGTTGCCTAAATCCATTTTTATCAATGCGATGGATACCGAGCCAAACTGTGCGGACAAACAATTATTGATTAAGAATTCAGGAAAATCGTTTGAAGCTGGAATTGAAATATTAAAGAAATTGACAGAGGGCAAGGTCTATCTTTGTTACGATGGAAATGCGAAGGATGTTGCAAGAGAGGTTATTACTACACAAGGGGTTGAAACTCATCAGTTTAAAGGGAATCACCCTGCCGGAAACGTCGGAACTCACATTTCTAAATTAGACCCTATTAAAAAAGGGGATACGGTTTGGCATATTGATGCAGAGCATTTGGTTTTATTAGGTCGATTCTTTTTAGAAGGGAAAATCCCTACAGAACGAATCATTGCTGTGGGAGGAACGGCCTCCACAAATCGCAAATATTTTAAAACGCGACTAGGAGCACCTATCGAAGGAATTGTCCAAGGGAAGGTAACAGGAAGAGAAGTACGGTATATTAGTGGTGGGGTTTTAGCGGGCGAAAAAACAAATGCATCGGCCTACCTCAATCATTATCGCTCTACATTGACCCTTATTCCAGAAGGACACGGAAAAGAATTAGCTGGTTGGATGAAGCTCGGGACAGATAAACCCTCATTGACTCGTTTATTTATTTCCTCATTTCTTCCTCCACGTAAATTTACCATGAATACAAAAGTGAATGGGGAGCCAAGAGCGATTGTAGCGACTCATATTTATGACCCTCTTGTGGCTCTTAATGTATACACTAACTTTTTAGTGAAGGCATGTATGGCAAAGGACATAGAAAGAATGGAAGAATTAGGAATTTTAGAATGCGCACCAGAGGATTTTTCTCTGTGTACCTATGCTTGTATCTCAAAAATAGAAGTAGACAGTATTATTAAAGAGGGTTTAGAGCTAGTGGAAAAAGAAAGTTAACCATGAGTTTTATAGATAAAAAATTAGACGAACTTGAAGAAATGTCCAAACCGGGCAAACCCCTTCATTTTATTTGGCCCATTATCGAAGCACAAGATACGGGTATCAGAGTTCCCAGCACCCGAACAGCAAAGGGTGCCCATGTGCGAGATTTTGTAAACCTAAAGCGTATGATGGTGTTAGTGGTTTTTGCACTCATCCCTTGTTTGCTTTTTGGAATATACAATGCAGGTTATCAGGCTACTTTGGCAGCCAATGGTGATGTGTCAAACTTTTGGGGCCTAATGGGGCTCGGTGCTTTAGCCGTTCTTCCCATTGTTGCGGTTTCATATGCAGCAGGAGCTGTGTGGGAGGTTGGCTTTGCTATTGTCAGAGGGCATGAGATCAATGAGGGCTTTCTTGTTTCAGGAATGTTATTACCTCTGATTCTTCCACCTACCACTCCTCTTTGGATGGTAGCTGTAGGCATGAGTTTTGGCATTGTGATTGGCAAAGAAGTTTTTGGTGGCACAGGAATGAATATCCTGAATCCAGCTTTAACCGCTCGGGCATTTTTGTTTTTTGCTTATCCTGCTAGTATGTCAGGGGATAAAATTTGGACGGCATTAGACGGTTTTACAGGAGCTTCTCCTTTGGGAATAGCCTATGCGACAACTGTTAAGGATGGAGTTCTTGATGCTTTAGGTTCAGCAGGTTTTACACTTCAAAAACTATTTTATGGCTTGGTTCCAGGTTCTATTGGAGAGACTTCTACCTTGCTTTGTTTATTTGGTGGGGCTGTATTATTGATTGCTGGCATTGCAAGTTGGAGAATCATGCTTTCTATGTTTTTAGGAGGAGCCTTGGTATCTGTTTTAATTCAGCAATTGGCTGGCCCAGATTCTTCTGGTTTAATGGATCTTCCTTTTTACTACCAGCTTTGCATGGGTGGCTTTGCTTTTGGTGCTGTTTTTATGGCGACAGACCCCGTCTCTGCTGCAGGGACAGATATCGGTAAATATATCTATGGGTTTTTAACAGGGGCTTTGGCAATTACAATTAGAGCCTTAAACCCTGCTTATCCTGAGGGAGTGATGTTAGCGATACTCTTTATGAATATCTTTTCGCCATTGATTGATCATTATGTGGTTCAAGCGAATGTGATGAGGAGACTAAAAAATGCGTAATACCTTTGTTTTTGCGACCGTTGTTTGTCTTGTGTGCAGTGTATTGTTGGCTTTGGCCGCAGGACTTTTAAAACCATACCAAGATTATAATGTTGCGATTGATAAAAAGAAAAACATTCTTAAAGCCTTGTCATTGTATGAGTCAGGCTCGACCCTTACCTCTAGTGAAATTGAAAGTCTTTATGATGAGAACATTCTTGAATATGTGATTGATGCTTCAGGAAAAAAGGTGGAACAATCTATTTCTGAATTAGAAAAAGGCAGCCAATTGTTACCCGTTTACGAGAGAAAAGACAATAATTATGTCGCTCTTCCTGTGGAAGGAATGGGACTTTGGTCTTTATTACAAGGTTATTTTGCTTTAAAGGCGGATAGACATACCGTGGCAGGAGTGACTTTTTATGAACAAAAAGAAACCGCAGGCTTAGGAGCTGAGATAGCCAAAGATTGGTTCGTCAATAATTTTAAGGACAAGGATATCTTGGATAGCAAAGGAAAGTTGGTTTCTGTTTCCGTAGCAAAAGGCAAGGCTGCTGATGCTACTGGTATAGACATTAAGAATTGTGTGGATGGCATAAGTGGTGCCACAATGACAGGACGAGGAGTAAATAATCTCCTTAAAAAAGCGGTGAAAGCCTATCGTCCTTTTTTAGAGGAGAAGTGGAACTAGCCTTTTTAAGGCAAGTTTAAAAGGAGTCTATGGCGTGAGTGCAGAAGAAAAAGAACCTCTATTCGGAAAGAAAGAGAAAAAATTATTAACGGATCCCTTTTGGGATAATAACCCTATTACCCTTCAGGTATTGGGAGTTTGTTCAGCTTTAGCAGTCACCACACAGGTTGTTCCTGCTTTGGTAATGGCAGTGGCATTGACTGTGGTTGTTGCTTTTTCAAATTTATTAATTTCCTTAATGAGAAACTACATTCCCAGTGGAATTCGTATTATTGTAGAACTGTCCGTTATAGCCTCGTTGGTTATTTTATCGGATCAAGTTCTCAAGGCATTTATGTTTGAGCAAAGCAAGATGTTAAGTGTTTTTGTGGGGCTTATTATTACCAATTGTATTGTTTTGGGAAGAGCAGAAGCTTATGCACTTGCCAATGGTCCTTGGAAATCATTTTTAGATGGCATAGGTAATGGGGCTGGTTATGGCTTTATTCTTTTATTAGTGGCTGTTATTCGTGAGTTATTTGGAAGTGGGAGTATTCTTGGTTATAAGTTGATTCCACAATTTGCTTTTGATTTGGGATATGTTAACAATGGATTGATGGTGTTAGCTCCTGCGGCCTTCTTTTTAGTAGGTCTTTTCATTTGGATTCAGCGTTCCATAACTAAAAAGTTAGTGGAGGAAGATTAAACATGTTAGCAATACTTATCAAATCTATTTTTGTAGAAAATATATTACTCTCTCTCTTTTTGGGAATGTGCTCTTTTTTAGCGGTCTCAAAAAAAGTAAAAACCGCCACAGGTTTGGGTGTCGCTGTGATATTCGTATTAGTTTGCACTGCTCCTTTAAATTGGCTAATAAATGAAGCCTTTCTTAAGGAAGGGGCTTTGTCTTGGGCAGGTTTTCCGGAACTTGATCTTAACTTTTTGCAGTTCATCTCTTTTATTGCGGTGATAGCGGCCTTTGTACAGTTAGTCGAAATGGTTTTGGATAAATTTTCCCCTGCATTATATAATGCATTAGGTATTTACCTTCCGTTGATTTCCGTGAATTGTGCCATTTTAGGAGTCTCTCTTTTTATGAATCAAAGAGAGTACAATTTACAAGAAACTGTGGTTTTTTCTCTGGGTTCTGGCATCGGCTGGGCATTAGCGATTATCGCCTTAGCAGCCATTCGCCAAAAATTACAGTATTCAAATGTTCCCCCAGGTCTTAGGGGATTAGGGATTACATTTATTGTCACAGGACTCATGGCCATGGGCTTTATGTGTTTTGCGGGAATCAGTTTATAAAGAATTAAGTTTTAAAGGATAATTGAATGGAAACCGTCGTATTTGTTGGTATTAGTGTCATTGTTTTTACAGGGGTTATTTTAGCCCTAGTTGCTTTGCTCAATGTTGCAGAAAAAAAGTTAGTCAAACAGGGTGATTGTAAAATAGTAGTCAATGGAGATAGCGGAAATGCGTTATCTGTTCCTGCTGGGGGCACTTTATTAAGTGCTTTAACAAGCCAGAAATTATTTCTTCCTTCTGCTTGTGGTGGTGGAGGTACTTGTGCCATGTGTCGTTGTCAAGTCTATGAAGGTGGGGGAGATATTCTTGAAACCGAAAAAGGACATATTAACCGCAAAGATGCAGCTAAGGATTGGCGTTTAGCTTGTCAGGTAAAAGTAAAAGAGGACATGAAAATTCAAGTCCCTGATGAAGTGTTTAGTATTCAAAAGTTTAAGTGTACGGTTCGTTCTAATGAAAACGTTGCGACTTTTATCAAATCTTTAGTTTTAGATATTGATGATGGACAGACATTAGATTTTGAAGCAGGTGGATACATTCAAATTGATATCCCTAAATATGAATTGTCTTATAAAGAATTTGATATTGAAAAAGAGTATCAGGAAGATTGGGATAAATTTAAAATTTGGGATACGAATGCAAAAAATGAGGAAGAATGCTTTCGTGCTTATTCCATGGCAAATCACCCTGCCGAGGGAAACCGCGTAATGCTGACTGTAAGAATTGCAACTCCTCCTCCTGGAACTAACTTTCCTGCAGGAATAGCCTCTTCTTATATTTTCAATTTAAAACCTGGGGACAAGGTGGTTGTTTCTGGGCCTTATGGTGAGTTTTTTCAAAAGAAAACAAAACGGGAAATGTGTTTTATCGGGGGGGGAGCCGGAATGGCCCCCATGCGTTCTCACTTGTTCGATTTATTTCATACTCAAAAAACAGATCGAAAAGTAAGCTTTTGGTATGGAGCCCGTTCTTGTAAAGAAAATTTTTATGTAGAAGATTTTGAGGATATTGTGAAAAAGTTTGATAACTTTAGTTATAATGTTGCCATGTCCTCGCCCTTACCAGAAGATAATTGGAAAGGTTATCAAGGGTTTATTCATAATGTTTTGCTTAAAGAATACTTGGAAAAACATCCTGAACCAGAAGAAATTGAATATTACATGTGCGGCCCTCCTATGATGCTAGATGCGGTGATCAATATGTTACACAGCTTAGGTGTTGAAGATGAAATGATAGCTTTTGATGCCTTCTAAGGAAGAATAGAAAGTTATGAAAAAGGCCACTCTCCCATGGGAGTGGCCTTTTTTTGTGCTTTTTTATTCTATCGTAGGAGTCTTCGCAACAAGGCCAAGATGATGCCGAGAAGGTCTCAGAATCTTCTTCCCAACTAGAGACTTTAGCTGGGGAGCTTATTGCGATGGTCGGTGAACTTAAAGTGAAAACTAGTGTAGCGACAGATTAATCTTTTCATGTTGTGGATTCCCGACGATGCGGGAATGACGGGTTAAAGCAGTTCTTACATGAAGAAACCTCTTGGGCAACACTATCGAGTCAGTTGAACAGGAATAGAGATTAAGATACTCCCTTTATTTGTTTCAAAGACCACTCGATAACTACCTGATGAAGTGACTTGATGAGTTAACTCTACTTTTCTTTCCCCTTCATTAAAGTTAACTTTTGCATTTATTTTCTCTCCCCTAATGTTGGTGAGATAAACTTCTCCTTGAAATTGAGAGAAAGGTAGATCCTCAATAAGGATTTGATTGCCTTTGATAGAAAGAAGCATCTTGTGCCAATCAATTTGAGAGTGGTTGAGGGCGGAAACAAAAGACCCTGAATGAAGAGTTCCCACATATAATGGGGCGACAGCTATATCACAAATAATACAGGGGTCAGCTTTGGGGGCGCAAACAGCACATGAAGGGAGGTTAGTGGCAAATACATTATAGTCCCCTTTTGCAAGCCCCTTCATTTCAAATTGAGGGCCGTGGGGGTGATTGTCAACAATACAGAGTCTTTTCGTTTTGTGAGCGACAAAGGAGAGACTGATGTTCTTTTTGTCATAGGAAATGGATTGGTTCGAAAAAATATCGTTACAATCTCCCATTTTCGGATTCAAAAGAGAAAGTGTAAAAGGAGTATTCTCTTTTACTTGTGTTGGATTAAAATACCAGAAGTCACCACTGTAATCTGTTTCTGAATAAATGACTAAAGTATCCACTAACTCTATAGTCTCAGCGATTCGACAGTAGGGTGGTTCTTGTAAACATTTATAGGTTAGGTTTCGAGAAACAAGATATTTACCTGCTTTTAGTTTGGGCAATTCAAAAATGGGATCAGGAGAATTATAGGGGTCGAGTAGTAAAATACAGGGGCCACCTGGGTTCTCGTGAATATATCTGAGTGTAATCGTATTTCTATTGATTTTTACTTCTTTAAGGGGAAAGCTGGATTGGCAATTAAAAACGCCATTTGAAGCCGATAATTTGAGAGAGATCACTTGGCCTTCAACCCCTTTTTTAGGAGTAATTGAGTAAGTGGGGGAGGTACCTTGTCCCCACAGTATGCTTACTTGGGCAATGAAAAGTAAGAGGGAGAGGGCTTTAAAGAAGTTCATGACTTATCCTACGTCTAAAGTATTATTTCAAGCCTA
Organism: uncultured Bifidobacteriales bacterium; assembly: GCA_964557725.1. Lineage (GTDB taxonomy): Bacteria > Fibrobacterota > Fibrobacteria > UBA11236 > JADFYW01 > CAZLBO01. The sequence continues at coordinate 8,262 of CAZLBO010000077.1, forward strand.
ATATAAACCTTTTAGAAGAAATGTGCGGTGCATTTTTTATAAGTAAGGAGGGTTTTTAAAAAAAAAGGGGGGGGATTTAGACAATTTAGAGGGTACATCGTTGAACGGTTGGATATTGCTCTTCTTTTAAGGCAAAAGTAAATTTTTAGATTATATTTAGAGAACGTATAGAAGGAGTGGTAAATAGTATGGTTAGAAAAAATATTCTTAAAGTCGTCTCATTTTTTTCTCTTTTGTTGTGTGTCGGTGCTTTTTCGCAAACAACAGTCATCTCTATGGGGGATGTTTGGAAATATTATGATCAAGGAGATGTTGGGGCTACAAATTGGATGACTGCAGCTTATAATGCTTCAAGTTGGAAGAGTGGTCCTGGAGAGCTTGGATATGGGGATAACGACGAGGCCACTAAAGTGGAGTTTGGCGGAAAC
>CAZLBO010000078.1:0-8682 GCA_964557725.1 uncultured Bifidobacteriales bacterium
CTTTATTAATATTTAAAATTTTGTACATCAAAATAACTAACCCAAGAAACAGTGACTTTTATGTGTAATGTTATTTGATAAATTTAACAACCCCTACCCCGACTTCCACTTAAAGCACAAAAAATACATTAAAACAAAAAAGCAAAGGCTAATAACTAAAAAAACTGCCTTTATTCACACTCATTCCGCTTTATAAGTAATATTTCGTATTATATGGAATTCATGAAATAAGGATAGTGTAAAAAAAAGTCAAAAAAAAGACGGCGCATTATGAAAACAAAAGAACCTCAAAACTTAACCGAATTACTCACACTAGAGCTATCAAGGACAACAATATGGACTTCTTTCTTCGGTGCATTAAGATTGTAATTGATCAAAATGGAGGAATGAAAGCAGTATTTTTAGTACAAATTCCGTAACTCCTAGCGTAGACGGGTTCAACGCCTTGTTCTTTTTTGATTAATAAGAGGCCATATTTATTTATTAGAAATGATTACCAAAACAGTCGAAGGCAGCATAAATCAAGTTATGGAGCATCTTTTAAATAAGATGATGCTACTCCAACGAGAAGGCTTTCGGTAAGCTTTCGCCCATCAGTTTTAGAGGGGTTTTCAAGGTCAGAATCAAGAACAAGCCAGTTAAAAAAGGTAAAGGAACCATTGCCCTCTCCCTCACTTTAAGTGTACCTTAAATAAAAAACTATTTAAAAACGGAGAGAGCTTTATCATGGGTTTTTTATTTTGTCTCGTTAGTGTCCTAGGGTCTTTTGGCGGAATTCTATTGGCGATATCCTTAAAGGGAAAGCTCGTCATGGAATTGGGGTTAGAAAAAGCCAATCAAAAAATGTTTGCCATTGGAGCAGGCTCTGTAGGAGCCGCCTTAGTGATTAGTATTTTATACGGAATTTTAAGCTGACTCAATTGTCAAATTTTCATTTTATTGCCTTTTCCACCCATAACCATTTAATTCATTTTTTGGTACCATAAGTATGAGAAGTTTGAGAGAATAGAGTTCCTAACTACAAGGAGGATTCATGTCCGAAAATGCTGAAAATAAAGAACACAATTTAAAAATTGATATTTCTCATATGTCCGATGAAAAAGCGGCTGCCATGGTTGTGGCAGAAACAAGTCGTGAATCAAAATGGGAGCATCCCTCTTTTGCAGGTGGGCTTTTTATGGGAAATTTTCAACCTGAATTAATCGTTCCTTTTCCTGTTCAATCGGATGAAGATGAAGCCCTAGGTAAAAAGTTAGTAGAAGAAGTCGCGCAATTCTTAAAGGAAAACCTCGACCCCGATGAAGTAGACGAGACTCGGGAAATTCCCCAAAAAGTTCTCGATGGATTTACCAAAATGAACTTATGGGCAATGAAAATCCCCAAAGAATATGATGGGCTTGGGCTTTCTCAAACCAATTATAATCGAGTGATGTCTTGCGTGGCCTCTTACTGTGGTTCCACAGCCGTGTTGCTCTCTGCCCATCAAAGTATAGGCGTCCCCCAACCCCTAAAGATGTTTGGTACAGAAGAACAAAAGAAAAAATACTTACCCCGATTCGCCAAAGGGGCTATCTCCGCTTTTGCCCTAACAGAACCTGAAGTGGGATCGGATCCTGCCAAAATGACGACAGAAGCCAACCCTACAGAAGATGGAAATCATTACATCATTAATGGAGACAAGCTCTGGTGCACCAATGGGCCTATTGCAGATATTTTAGTGGTCATGGCTAAAACCCCTCCCAAATTAAGGAATGGAAAAGAGATTCCTCAAATCACCGCTTTTATTGTGGAAAAAGGAACTCCCGGATTTTCTGTCAAACACCGCTGTGACTTTATGGGCATACGAGGGATTCAAAATGGGTTGCTTAGCTTTAAAGATGTTAAAGTCCCTAAAGAAAATATTATCCTCGGATTAGGAAAAGGCCTAAAACTAGCCCTTGCCACACTCAATACAGGACGACTGACCTTACCTGCTGCGGCAGTAGGAATGGGCAAACAATGCCTTAATATTGTGCGGTACTTTGCCAATGAACGCGTGCAATGGGGGTTATCCATTGGAAAGCATGAATCCGTTTCCGTTAAAATAGCCGAAATGACAGCCAATCAATTTTCCATGGAAGCCGTTACTTGGTTGACTTCTGCTATGGCTGATAACAAAGATTTGGATATACGCATTGAAGCTGCCATGGCTAAAATGTATTGCTCCGAAGCCGCTTGGAAGATGATTGATGACACCTTACAGATTAGGGGAGGACGTGGGTATGAACGCGCCAAATCTCTTAAGCAACGAGGAGAAAAACCCTTACCTGTAGAACGCATGATGCGAGACTGTCGTATCAACCGTATTATTGAAGGCACCACAGATATTATGCACCTCTTTTTAGCACGAGAAGCCCTAGACCCCCACATGGAATTGGCAGGGGAACTCATGCTGAAACATGTCCCCTTAGGACAAAAGATAAAAGTGGGAGTAAAAATGGCGAACTTCTACATGAAGTGGTACCCCACCCAATGGGTTAATACCAGTGCTTTTGCAAGTTATAATAACTTTCACCCGAAACTCTCTCGGCATATGCGGTTTGTAGAAAGAACGAGTCATCAGTTAGCCCGAAGTATCTTCCATGCCATGGGGCTTTATCAGAATACTTTAGAAAGACGACAAGTTTTATTGAGTCGGTTTGTGGATATCGGTACAGAGATGTTTGCCATGGCTGCTACTTGCTCTTACGCTAAAATGAAAATTGAAAAAAATAAGGACGACTTAGGGCCTATTCATTTAGCCAATTTCTTTTGCAAAGAATCTCGCCGAAGGATTGAGCGACTCTTTATTGCTTTAACAGATAACGACGACAAACAAGCCAATAAAATCACAAAAGATTTTCTCAAAGGCAAATACACATGGATGGAAGAAGGCATTATTCCCTCTGTGGAGTAGTCTCTCTCCCCCCCCCTCTTTTCCTACTAAACCAGCTCCTTTGCTAAAGGGGCTGAAACTCCAAAAACATAGCATTACGTCATTATAAAGTCTAAATAGCATAACATTTTGTCATTACAATGACAAAATGTTATGTTTTCAATAACGCATAGGTATTAATCAATACATCTTTTAAAGCCACATTCTCTTTTTGATAGTAACAGCCATAAAAACAGCCTGAGCAGGCCTCCACCGTTTTCTTTTTTTCTTCACGCCACAAAGGGTCTTTTAATGTTTCAATTTCTAACACATGAACATTATTTAAATATTCCTGACAAGTCATCAATCGCCCATCATTGTTTACCACTAGGTAATGATCCTTTGTGGAAGAACACTTCCAAGAGGAATCTCTATATTGATCCAATGGAGCAGACAAGTAACTTAAGCTAGGCCCGACAAGCCCTGTTTTATACTTATGACTTCTCAACAACGTTCTCAAGTCTTCTAAAGCTTTTCTATCGGTTACTTTTAAGCTATCGTCCTTAGGTGAAAAGATTCCCCCAACATGTTGGTATAATCCCATATCAAAAATAAAACCACGCTGAGTCACTTCCTTTAAAATTTCAGGTATTTCATGAATATTTTTTTTCGTCACGACGGTCAATGTACTACAAACTATCCCTTGTTTTTTAGCAAAAGCTAACATCGGCAAAACCGAACTCTCCGATTTAACACCAATTTGAGAAAAAGAATCTAAAGAACAAGTCAAAAAACTTAGGCCACTTTCCTTATAGCGTATAATTTGGCTTTCCTTCATTTTCTTGAAGTTTGAAATCATCCAGCAAACCGACTTCTTGGTTTTAGAAATATATTCAACAATCTTATAGATATCGTGCCTTACCGTCGGTTCTCCTCCTGTAAGAGAAAAAACTCGAACCCCCCAATCATACAAACGATCAATAATCCTAAACCACTGCTCTGTATCCACATCCTCATAGTCATGATTAATACTTTCGCAATAAGGACAGGTTAAATTGCATTTACGAGTGATAAAGAGAGAAGCAAAATGAGGGTTTCCGATTCCCCCTCCCACAGTCTTCCGAATAATCTCAATTTTTGTTTTAAGTCCTATTCGATGAGACATTTTACCTCGATAATAACTACTTTATTTTTAATGATATCAGTCAATGAACCTACTAAATTCACTCTTTTTAGTCTATGCAGCTAATTTACAAACTCATATTCTTCTGCCTTATAGGTATGTCCCTATTGCACAGCCTACCTGTAGAACCCAATCACCCTGTTTATCCCTTTTTACAGCACATGGTCATTCGGGGGCATTTATCCGCTCCTTTTCTTTCCAGTCTCCCTCTTTCTGAAAAAGAGATTAAAAGTTGCCTTAATTCCCTCTCGAAAAAAAGCCAAAAGCTTTCTCAAGCCGAACAGGCAAAACTTAAAAGCCTCCGTAAAAGCTTCTTTCCTAAAGAACAAAAACTTCCCTCACTCCTTCGCTATCAAAGACAAAGCCAAAAGGTAGAGGGTACTCTGCAATTTGTGAATTATGCACAGTATCAAGATTCTCTCCCCCAAAGTAGCTCTCGGTGGTTAGGCACTTTTTCTGCTAATGTCAAAGGGCAGTTTCAGGAAGGACTTGAGTTTCTCAGTTATGTCGCTATCAGCCAAGAACGATCCAGTCTTAAAAAATTTAATGAACGGTATGACCCTTTGTATGGACTCCCTTATAACACCCCCGATCAACGAAGGGAAGAAGGTAGCCTCTCTTTTAACAACGCCACCTTTGATTCTTTTCGCGCGCTTTTATCCTTTGAAAGAAAATTTTGGGCATTTGACTTTGGAAACGACTGGAATCAATGGGGGCCAGGGATATGGCAACATTCAACCCTTGCCCAAAACAGTTACTTCTGGATACAAGATTCTTTGAATATTGACACCAGTGCCACTAGTAAACCCCTCTATAACCCCGCATTATTAGGAAAGGGTTATCGAGATGGCTATCGCTTTCCTGGTGAGTCGGCGCCCATGACTCAAATTCGATTCAAATCAAATTGGAAAAACTTTTATTACACCAAGTTCCTTGCCAAAAAAGTAGGCCTCACTCAAGACTCCAGTGGCTTTTTAACAGGCCATCGACTAGAAGTCAAGCTTGGTTCCTTTATGTTGGGAATCAGTGAAATTCTCAGTTATAACCGTGAGACCGTGAATTGGACTTACTTAATTCCCCTCGCTCCCTTTTTCTTTGCAGAACATCAATTAGGGGACAGGGACAACACCGCTCTTAGTTGGGATATTCAATATTATTTTATGAATCGAGCACGGGTTTTTGGAGAGCTTTTTATGGATGATTTATTAAGCCCCTCAGATATCGCCAAAAATTACTGGGGAAACAAATATGCTTATACCCTTGGTACAGAAGTTCATGACATAGGAGCAGAAATGTCAAAGCTTCAATTAGAGTATTCACGAGTAGAGCCTTGGGTTTACACCCATCATACAAAAAACAATCAATTACAACATTTTGGCAGTTTACTAGGGAGTTCACTCCCTCCCAACTCCCATGCCTTTCATGCCCGTTGGTCTAAGTACTTCTTATTCAATCTTAATGTGGATTTTGAATACGGGTTTTTCCAGCATCAGTATTTAGCGAGAGGAAGTTCTGTTTTAGATATCCACCAAATAACCGACCCGACCACTAAGGAGTTTTTGGGGGAAAATACAGAAACCCGACATCAATACGGAATATCCACCACATACTCCCCCATCCGTCTTTTTGAGCTTCAACTCTATAGTAAGTTCGAGACCATAAAAAACTGGAAGAGCAACCCCGATAAAAACCCCGATTTATTTTCTGTAGGGGCTATTGTGAAGTTGCAGTATTAGGTTGCACTTGGTGACTTGGTGCCAGGGACAGCTCGTCCCTGGCACCGAGCGTCCCTGGCACCAAATGGGGACACGGACGAAATTCGGGTAAAAACCCCATGTTCGTCTTAGAATTCTGTTGAAACTGACGCGGGGATAGAAAGTCTCGCTCGAACAACTCCTGTGGCAAATGGAGGTAGATTTATAAAAAATGGGTCTGCTACATGGCGGTAATCCCCACGATGTAAAACTCTTCCCTTTAAATCAACAACCTCTACGCTTAAACGAGGAAGAACGGCTCCATAAAGAGGAATTTTTAATTTAGAACCACCCATAATAGCCAACGTTTTTGTCATCTGAAAACGTCCCTGTTTTGGATTAAGCCTTTTCCCCTCAATAGAGACCACGGCTGTATTCGGGTCTCGTGCATTGCTTCTTCCACTGGTTCTGTATTCCACCATCAAACGATGTAAAAGCTCCATCGTTGCTTTTTCTGTGGCAGAAACTCCATTACCCAATAAATTAGTCCCTTCACCAATATCATCCGTCAAATTAAACAAACGAAAATCTGCTGTGGGGATGCTTGAGAAGTCTGCCACCTTGGTATTTTTTGCCTTCATATAAACTAATTTCCATTCAACTCCATTTGCATCCTTATAGGAAATACAGTATTCTCTTCCATTGATGGCCACACTAAATTGAGCTTCTCTCAATTTCAAGTCCGTTCCATTTCCGAGTAAAGCAGGTAAAATATTCCAGCTATCTACGCCTTCACTTGAATCCAATGAAACCCCTGCAATAGCTGCCACTGTGCGGTAAAGATCCTGCAAGTTAACGATTTCATCTGTGACGGTTCCAGGTTTAATCACATTACTCCAATGAACAATAAAAGGCACCCTATGGCCTCCTTCCCAAATATTCGATTTACCTCCTCTAAGGTTTACTCCCTTGAGAATCCCCGTCCCTTGATGCCCAGAAATTTTAGTCGTTGTCCAAGCAGGAGGCGCTCCATTGTCACTCGTTACCACAATTAGGGTATTCTCAAAAACACCTTTTGCTTTAAGGGCTGTCACCACTGCTCCTACAATACTATCTATTTCAGCTACAAAATCGGTGTAATTATGGGCTGTTTTCTTTTGGAAAATAGGATGAGGTGCAATTGGAGTGTGAGGCCCAGAAAGAGGAAGGTAAAGAAAGAAGGGTTTATCTGTTGGAGCACTTTGGATGTATGAAACAGCACTGTCTCTTAAAGTGGTTTGAATTAAATTAAAATCCCAATTAGGATCCGTATACCCAGGATTGATAATCACTAAAGTTGTACCATCCCATGGCTTATCTGCAATACCCCTCGCAATAGCAGTATCAATCGCACTATTCTTTCCTCCCCCTGCACTTTTTAGCCAATAGGTTGAATCCGTAAGAAACTTTCCATTTTCTACATACTTAAAAGGGGCTATATCCGCAGAAGAAAGATGACCAAAAGAACGATCAAAACCCCTTTGACTCGGGCCATTATCCACCCCTTTTGACCAGTCAATTTTCAAATTCTCGTTATAATTCCAAGAAATCCCACGTGCTTTTGTACCGTCCTCTTTATAAATATTAAAACCCAAATGCCACTTTCCCACATAGAGAGTGTTATACCCCCCATCCTTCAATACCCCTGCAATTGTACGTTTACTGGTGTCTTTTATCCATACATCATCATAATCTCTTTGATAAGAAAGCTTATTTACTCGCATAGGGTGCTCACCCATCATTAACCCGTAACGGGTGGGGCTACAAATAGCCGATGAAGTATGAGCGTTCGTAAACATCATTCCCCCAGCCGCCAAGTTATCCATGTGAGTGGTTGTCACCCCTGATTTTACTTTATTGTAAGCGGAAACATCGCCAATCCCCATGTCATCAGTCAGAATAATCACGATATTCGGTTTTGCTGAGAAAAGGTTCTGCCAAATGAATAACGAAAAGGTGAGAGCTACTAAAAATTTCATATTTTTCTCCTTTATTCTTCAGACCTATCTAATAAGTAAGTCTGAGAGGTACTCTTTGAATTTAGCCATCTTTTCAATGTTCTCAACAGAAAACAAAAAATAATTGCATTTAAGCCATCTATCTCGGCTTTATTAGAAATTCATCCTCTATGGGGTAATAGTGATCCGCAGACTGTATCAACCCCAAAGCAGTTAAACTGGGAACACCATATACTTCCACTCGTTTTTTATCATCTGCTCTAATTTGATCGACGACTGATGAAAAATCACCATCTCCAGAGGCAAGAATCACCACATCCACCTCCTGTGCATAACGAACCATGTCTAAAGCAATCCCGACATCCCAATCGCCCTTTGTGCTTCCGTCCTGTCGTTGGATATAAGGTTTTAATTTGACTTCAAACCCAAGCCTTCTCAATACATTCTGAAATTTAGCTTGGCGTTCATCCCCTTTATCCGTTGCATAAGCTATCGCTTTGGTAATCGTTCTTTTTGCAGAAATCAAACGCCACAAAACATGGTAATCAAATTGACAATTATACTTTTGTCGAACGGTATAGTAGATGTTTTGAACATCTATAAATAAGGCTACTTTTTCCATGTTCTTTTCGTTTGAAGTTTAAACTAATCTATTCTAAAAAAACCAAATATAAACTCTTTCACAAAAACCCTTTAACTTAAAAAGTTAAAAATTAGCTTCTCTAACAATAATTCATCTCCCCACAAAATGAACTTATAAAAAAGGTTAATTAAATCGTGAACAAAATAATTTTAACATTGTTTATACTTCTCTTTATGTCTTCAAATACATTTTCACAAGACTCTACCTCTACCCAAGCAAAAGTACTCCCAAAAGTCAGGTTAAGCTTTAGTGGCGGTTGGAGTTACCGAACA
>CAZLBO010000079.1:0-8402 GCA_964557725.1 uncultured Bifidobacteriales bacterium
TGCTATTTATATAATAAATATTTCTGACAAGTAATATTTGAAATGCTGGTAGATGAATTTCGACAACAATTAAAGTTAATGGAAGACCAATTACTAGCCAGAGTGAGTCTTAAAGATGAATTAAAAATTGCCAAACCTTCGGGAAAGGATATTCAATATTATTTTGAGGCGAATAAACAAAAGTACAAGGGGAAAGACAGTTCAGAAGTCACTTTCGAACAAGTTAAACAAAAAGTTCTTGCAGACTGGCAATCGGAAAAAACCAGTGAGAAATATCAAGAATATGTGCAAAAACTATTGAGCACAGATAGAGTTAAAATCTTTACAAACTTAAATTAATGAATAAATCAGTCACACACTTCTGGATCCTAAGCATTCTTTTGCTTGCTTTATTTAGCCCTATTCAATCTGCAGTTGCAAATATTGAAGTTTTAGCCCATGTGGATCGTTCAGAAATAACTATTGGTGATAAAATCATCTATCAAATTGAAATTAACTTTCCTAAAACGGGAACTTTAATCCTGCCCTCTGTTTTGGGTAACTTAGGCCAATTTGAAGTTAAAGATTACAATACTTCCGACCCCAAGGCCACTCAAACAGGTAGGCAACAAACTTGGACTTTTACCCTTTCTACTTTTACAGTGGGTGAATATATGATTCCCCCACAGATGATTGAATACACTCCAGAAAATGACTCGAATAAACAAGTGATTCACTCTGACCCGATTAAAATTACCGTCAAAAGAACCACAGCCGAAACCCTTAAAGATATTGAAGACATTACCGATTTAGTTGACTTGCCTAAAGAAAGTAAATGGTGGCTATGGTTGATAGGACTAGGTATTTTAGTGGGGCTTATTGGTTTGATTCTTTGGTGGACTCTTTTTAGAAAGAAAACTAAAGGTCATGTTGTGCCACGCAAACCTCCTTATGAAGAAGCTATTTTTGAATTAAGCCGTCTTTCTCGGAAACAAATGCTGACTCAAGGATTGGCAAAGGAATACTGTTTTAAACTTTCGGAAATATTGCGGACTTATATTTCTCGTCGATTTGAAATAGAGGCATTAGAATCTACTACTGAAGAATTCCTTGTTAAAATTGAGTCTATCCCACTCACAGAAACTCAACGAGAGGTTTTAAAGGACTTTTCAGAAAAATCTGATTTGATCAAGTTTGCCAATGTAACAATGAGCACTCCAGAGGGAGAGGCGATGTTGAATGTCGCACAAAAATTTGTAAAACAAACCCGCCCTCAAATAGAATCCGAATCCAAAAGTAAGAAAGGGGGAAAGCAATGATGCCTCACTTTCAATACCCTTATGTTCTTCTTTTGTTGTTCTTCATTCCCTTTTTTGTTTGGAGGCACTTCCATACGGTTAAAAAGCGAAAGGCTTCTGTTAAATTCCCCAGTATTAAAATTATTCAAAAAATTCCTTCTACTTGGGCTTTAAAGTCTCGACACTTGCTGATAGTGCTTCGTATGTTAGTCTTGAGTTTATTTGTAATTGCTTTAGCCCGTCCCCAAAAAGGGGAACATAAAGAAAAAGTCACGACCCATGGGGTCGATATTGTATTGGCTGTAGATATTTCAAGTTCCATGCAAACCATGGATTTCAAACCTAAAAATAGATTAAATGTCGCCAAAGGGGTGATACAGAATTTTGTTCTTGGGCGTCAAAATGATCGCATTGGATTGGTGGTTTTTGCAGGTAAAAGTTTTACTCAATGTCCTTTGACTCTTGATTATGGCATATTAGTAGAATTCTTAAAGCAAGTTGATTTTGGCATGGTCGAAGATGGAACAGCCATTGGAACGGCTCTTTTGAATTCAGCCAATCGCTTACGAGAGAGTGATGCCAAAAGTAAGGTGATTATCCTCTTAACCGATGGAGAAAATACGGCAGGAGAAGTCGACCCTATTACAGCAGCCAAAGCAATAAGCACCTTGGGGATAAAGGTCTATACCATTGGTGTCGGAAAAAATGGAATGCAGCCTATCCCTGTGGATGACCCTGTTTTTGGACGGCAGATGCGACAAATTGAAACCAAGGTGGATGAAAAGTCCCTCAAGCAAATTGCACAGGTAACCAATGGAAAGTTCTTTAGAGCACAAAACAAAAAAGCCCTCCACGAGATTTACGAAACTATTGATAAGCTCGAAAAAACAGAAATTGAAACTACTAGTTATACGAGTTATGTAGAGCTTTTTTCACGCTTTTTACTTGCAGGTTTACTCCTTCTTTTTATTGAAATCGTTTTATTTAATACAAGGTTTATGAAGATACCATGAAGTTTGGCTCCCCAGAATTTTATTGGCTGTTACTTGCCTTACCCTTTATTGCAGGCTTTTATCTCTATGCCTTTCGACGAAAACGCAAGGCCATGGCAAGGTTTGCAGAAATTGAGATGTTAAAGAAGCTCACCTTAAATATTTCTCATATTCGACAATATTTTAAGGCTTTTCTGCTTTTGTCTATTTTTCTCTTTGGCACTTTGGCTCTGATTCGCCCCAAATGGGGAACGAAGCCCACTCTCATTAAACGTCGAGGCTTGGATGTAGTCATTGCAGTAGATGTTTCTCTCTCCATGTATGCAGAGGATATCAAACCCAATCGGCTAAAAAAGGCAAAACAAGAAATTTCTCACTTTATTGATCAACTGTCTGGTCACCGAGTCGGGTTGGTTGCTTTTGCAGGGGAAGCCTTTCCCCAATGCCCTCTGACTTTAGATTACAGTGCCGCTAAAATATTTTTAGATATTCTTGGGCCAGATCTTATTGCTACTCCAGGGACAGCCATTGGATCGGCCATGGAAAAGTCCTTAGGCTTATTTGACCCCACAGAACGCAAGTATCGAGTACTCGTCTTATTAACCGATGGAGAAGACCATACAGGAAAGGTAGAGCAATGGGCAGAAGAAGCGAGTAAACAAGGGGTCACCATTTTTACTGTAGGAATTGGCTCCTCTAATGGAGTTCCTATTCCTATTAAAGATAAATACGGCAACATCACTTATAAAAAAGACAGAAAAGGAAACATTGTTTCTACTCGCTTAGATGAAGTCATGCTTCAAAAAGTAGCGATGACCACCGATGGTAAGTACTTTCATGCTGCTCCAGGTCAATTTAAGTTGAACAAAGTTTTAGATGAAATCAATAAAATGGAAAAGCGAGAAACCGAAGGCGAAAAGTTTATTCAATTTGAAGAACGCTTTTATATTCCCCTTGCTATTGCCCTTCTTTTACTCATTCTTGAAATGTTTATTTCTGATCGCCGCAAGGTAAAACGCAAATGGACAGGACGGTTTTCATGAACAAGTACTTCTTTTTTAAAATAGCTCTAGTGGTATGTTTTAGCTTATTTACTCACCCTTTGTATGCGGATTCGACTCAAGCCTCTCCTTTAACAAATAACCTACAGGTTGAGTCAGACGATGATGGAGTTCAGAGTCAAGAATCATCCTATCCTATCGATTTATTAGATCAAATAGAAACGGACGCCCCCACTCAATCTTGGTGGTCAGGGGTTTCTCATTTTTTGAACTTTGGTGCTTCCCCCTCCGACTTAGCTAAAGAGGCTTACCACAAAAAGGACTATGATTTATCTTTACAAAAATATTTAGAAGCCCAATTGGATCACCCTGCCTCTCAAGAACTTTCGCTGAATATAGGGAACGCTCGGTATAAAAAGAAAAAGTATGAAAAAGCCATTGAGTCCTATAAAAAAGCTTTGGTAGGTGACAATGCACAGGTTGCGGGTTCTGCCTATTATAACATTGGAAATTCCTATTTTAGGATGGGCGAGTTTAGTATTCAATCAGGAAAAAAAGAGGGAATTAAACATTATCGTTCTGCTATGGCTAATTATAAAAAGTCATTGGAGCTTAATGATAAAGATATAAAGGCAAAAAAAAACATTGAAGTGGTACAAGCTCGGATTAAAGAGTTATTAAAACAAGATGAGCAAAAGCAACAACAAGAACAAAAGCAAGACCCCAATCAAAAGCCACCTCCTAAACCCAGCCAAAAAGCCAAGGAGGCTTTAGCACGTGCCATGCAACTAGTGGCAAAACGGCAATATACAGATGCCAAAGTAGTTTTGGAAAATATTATTCAAGAGGATGAAACCGCCATTAGCTTTCAATCCCATGTCAAACGCATTGATGATTGTATTAAAATCCTCAATGGCGAAGACCCTACCCCACCTACTCCACAGGACCCCAGAAACCAACAACAAGGTTTGGGGGTTATTTAAATGAAGCATCTTACCCTACTTATCCTTCTTTGTTTACTTCTTCCTTTGAGTGTTTTTAGTAAATCGGCTTTAGATTATTATCATGGTGGCATGGCTCAATATATTGAAGGACGTAAGCAACAAGCACAAATTGAAATTGAAGAAGGATTGAGGAAGTTCCCCAATAGTCAAGAACTTGCTGGCGCTAAAAAGTTGTTGGACCAATTGAATGATCAAGAGGACAACAAACAAGAGCAACAAAATCAAGATAATCAATCGGGTGATGACGAACAAAACCAAGATCAGGAACAAAAAGAAGAGGATCAAGGAAAGCAAGACCCACAGGACGAACAAAATCCACAAGATTCTACCGAAAAAGAACAAGACAAACCCGAACCTCAAGACTCCACAGGAAACCAACCACAAGATGCAAATGAAGATCCATCTGATGAAGAAAATCCTGAGGATGAAAATGCTCAAGACCAAGCGGCCGAACCTGTCCCCATGGGAGAGATGAGTAAGGAAGATGCCAAACGGCTATTAGATTCTTATAAAAATGACGAAAAGGAAGATCTTAAAAATATGAAGAAACAAAAAGGAAGACGAGGGCGTCCGACTCAAGACTGGTAAAAATTATGATTAAAGTACTTACCTTATCCCTATTGTTTATTCTTTCTGCCCAAATTCCTACATGGGCTCTTACGGCAGCAGCCTCTATCAGTGCCACAGAAGTAGGTGTAGGAGAAACCTTTCAAGTACAAATTAATGTTTCTGAAACTAAAAAAACCTCGAACCTGTCATGGCCAAAACTTGGTGGAGACTTAAGTGCTTTTAAAGTGGGGAAAAACTCGGGTGTTTCTTCAAGTTCAAATACAACTATCATCAATGGAAAAATTACTAGTGTAAAAAAGCATGTGACTCAATTTGTTTTTTTGCTTACCCCGAAAAAAGCAGGTAACTTTACATTAGGCCCTATTACTTACGAACATGGCTCTTTTAAGCGTAACTTTGGCTTTACTAAAATAAAAGTCATCAAAATCCAACCTGGCCTCACTTTAAAATCTACTCTAAACAAGAGAGTTGTTTATGTCGGTGAACAACTTAAATATAATTTACGTGTTATTTTAAACGCCAATGTTCAATCTATTCAATTTCCCGTAATCAAAAATATTATTGGTAAAAAGTTTTGGTCTAAACAAATGGATGATAAAATAGAAGCCCGAACAGAACAAATAAACGGTAAACCTACACGAGTGGCTGATATTCGCTTTGCCCTATTCCCTTTGGTTCACGATAATATTCAATTTGACCCTCTCCCAATTGAATATCAAGAGTCTGTGAGACGGCGAGGAGGCTCTCGTTCCTTTTTTGACGATGCCTTTTTTGGGGGAAAAGTAGTAGAAAGAAAGGGGCTCTCAAACAGAGTGTCCTTAACCATTAAGCAACTGCCTCCCAATGCGCCTGAGTATTTTTCTGGAGCTGTGGGACAATACAAATTATCTGCTAAGGTAAATAAAACAGATTTAGCCACAGGAGACGCGTTGACCTTGACCATTGCAATTAATGGAAATGGCCAACCTAAAACAATTAATAAGCCCCATTTACCCAAGCTTAGTTCTTTTGAAATATTTGACCCTGAGGTGAAAAGCAATACCAAAATATCTGGTGGTCAATTGTTGTCCTCTAAAACATTTAAGTATGTCTTAGTTCCCCATAAAAAGGGTGTACAAACGATTGAACCCATTACGTTTAACTTTTTTAATCCCCGTACAAAAACCTATGAAACAGTTCAATCAAAACCTTTTACCATTAACATCACACAGGGGAAAATGGTGGAAAGTACGGGAGCTAGATTCCTTACTCAAAAAGATATTGAGTCTATTGGTTCTGATATCCGACACATCAAAAAGTGGCAAGGGGTTCTTAAAAACAAAAGCTCTCAGCTATATAAAAAGCCGAGTTATTGGTTACTTTACATATTAAGTCCCTTGGTGTTTATCTTGTTAGTAATTTATCAAAGTCGACAACAAAAGTTTGAAGGCAACAGTGGTTTAAAAAGAAAATCCCTAGCAAAAGGAGTCGCCAAAAAGAGATTAGCCGAAGCACGGAAGTCTTTAGAGGGAAGTGATTCTAAAGTTTTCTATAAAAACCTTTCTCTATCCATCGAACGTTATTTAAGTGATCAATGTAATGTGGAGTTTCGTGGGCTAATTGAAAGTGAAGTTCTTCGCCACCTCACTGAAAAAAAGGTGCCCGAAACACTTAGTCAAGGTTATCTTCAACTAATGGAAGAATGTGATAGAGGGCAATTTACCAATCAAGGACAAGAGAAGTCTCAATGGAATAAGGCTTATCAAGCAGCCGAAAAGCTTATCAATCAACTGGAGAAAATATTATGAGACCTTTTCTACTTTTATTGATACTCATTATTGGATTTGCCTCCGCAAATGAAGTCGCGACACAACATTTTAACACAGGGAATAATGCTTACGAAAAAGAGGATTATAGTGTGGCGACTAAGGAATATGAAAAGGCGATTAATGAAGGAGTGATTCACCCTGTACTCTATTTTAATTATGCCAATAGTTTATTTCGCACCGATGCCTTAGGACAGTCTATTTTATATTATGAAAAGGCTCTGAAGCTCTCCCCTACTGACCCCGATATTCTTGCTAACTTAAAGTTTGCCAAGGCTCAAACCATTGATAAACACCCTGACTTAGAACAAAATTTTGTAACAAAAGTTCTATTGTATCTGCACAGGGGATATTCATTAAGTGCAGCGCTATGGGTGACTCTTGCTCTTTTTAGTTTGGTATTTCTTTGGGGTGGTTATAGTCTCTTTGGCCGTCAACGTGTAAAGCTTTTACTGTACACTCTTTCTGCTGTGAGCCTCATTGCACTTCTCCTTATGGCACCTTCTGTGGGCTATCGTATTTACGAAAACGAATCTGCAGGCTACGCTATTGTATTGAAAGAAAGCTTGTCCATTCGCAGTGGCCCTGGAGAGGGTTTTGAGGCACTTGCGAAGGTACATGAAGGCACTAAGTTTGAAATTGAATCTCTTAGTAAGGGTTGGGCAAAAGTAAAACTACCTAATGGAACAGGTGGCTTTGTGGCGGAAGCTGGTTTGGGGAAGATTTAAAGATTTTTAAGCTAAATTGAGATGAAAAGGAAGTTCTACCAATTTAAATAAGTGAAATTGTTAAATATGAGAGGCGAACTCGGCAAATTTGGCTATATTTGGTAAGTGATACTAAAAAAAGGCTACAAAATGAAAAAAAATACTTTTCTCCAATTATTTACTGGTGCAATCTTGCTTGGTGGAGGAATCACCTCTCTTAAAGCACAAAACTGTAAAGAGATTCCCCCTACTACTGATTTTAAAATTGAAAAATTAGATGGAGCTTTAGGTAATGCCTATGATATTGATGTGGCTAATGATTTAAATGTCTATTGGGTCGAACGCCGAGGAGGGTTTAAAGTCCACGATCAAAAAACAGGCATAACCACTTATATTGATTCCATTCCTGTGAGTTACCGCAAAGGAAACTGGGGACGGAATAATGAAGGAGGCTTGACAGGCATCGCACTGCACAATGACTTTGCTAATAACAATTGGGTTTACTTGTACTACAGTGTTGTTGTTCCTAATATTGTCGCTAAAAAATTGGGCCCTATAGAACGACTCTCTCGTTTTACACTCACTAACAATAAAACTAAAATTGATTTTAACTCTGAGAAAATCATCTTCCAACATCAAATTAATGCGGAATGTTGTCATCATGGAGGCGATATTTTAATTGATAAGCAAGGGAATATATTTATTAGTACAGGAGATAATCGCAATCCATCTTCAACTAATGGGGACCCAAGGAAAAATGCTTTACAACAAGATGTTAGAGCAACATCTGCAAATACAAATGATTACCGAGGCAAAATTTTAAGAATTAAACCTATCGATGTTCCTGCTTCTCACACTAAAAATGACTGGGGACTTGGAAAGACTTACTCTATTCCTGCGGGTAATTTAAAAGAGGCACATGCCGCTGTTTGGGGAGCCGATATTGAAAAGGTAAAACCAGAGATTTACGCCATGGGCTTTAGAAACCCCTTTTCTTTAGCTTATCATGAAAATAGAAAGTGGTTAGGGATTGGCGAAGCAGCCGG
>CAZLBO010000080.1:0-8361 GCA_964557725.1 uncultured Bifidobacteriales bacterium
CGTGTCTCCCTCTATATGTATAGGAAAGCCATTAACTACCGTGTCTTTTGCCTCTTTAAAATAAAATTGAGCTCCTACATCCTCATCGACAATTCCATCCCCATCATTATCAATTTTGTCATAGATTTCCTCATCAATACATCCGTCTCCATCATTGTCTTTATTATCGGGAAATTTGTAAAAAGTAAGTTGGTCTCCTAAGCTCTCGATGGTTGCGGCAAGACTTCCTGATAATTCTTCTCCCGCATTACAACTCGTGCTATCACCCGACTCTGCCGTGTTTGCGGTCTCGCTCGAATCACAGCTACTCGTCGATGAATCTTGCCCAAGTCCAGGAATACCCAACGTCGCAGCTAATTCAGAAAGATCAGAAATATTCTCCGTACTCTCGGCGAGTTTATCAATTACACTATTTAATTCCTCTAGTTTTTTAGGATCATCCTTTGCCTTTTCAAATAATTTGGAGGCATTATCTGCCATATTCTCAGAAGTAAGATCACCTTCAAATAATTCCAAAATTTCTGCTACAGCCTCTAAGTTATCATCGGCATTAATGGTATCATTGCCATCTAAATCTTTAAGGCTAATAAAGGTGTAAAGAACCTTTGTCAAAACTAAATCAGGAATAATTTGTTTGTAATGAACAACTCCATCCATCAGAGGAAATTGGTCTTCACTATAGGTAGAATCAGTAGGATCCTGCTTTAAATAATCTTCAATAAATTTTTTCTGTACATCTGTTATTGTTTTATCATTTAAATCTTTTGCAGCACTCTTTAATCGAGTGAGAGAGTCTCTTTCAATAAGTATCGACAAAATAGGGTTAATTCGAGAAGTTGCCCATAAAATACTATTAAGCTCACTCTCTTTCTTAATACCAGAAAAGGGAATTCCACCCCCATCCAAATTGGTTAACTCTTGGGATAAACTCAATCCATTTAAACTGTATTTAAAGCGAATCGCTTTTGCATAACTATAATATGCGAGAGAATTTGTACTATCCTCTTTAATCGCCTCTGAGAAGGCCTCTATCGCCCCATCCCAGTCTTTGGCCTTAAGACGAGATTGTCCCACAGAAACCATCCCTGTGGAGGATTCAGGGAGGGTTCCCTTTCCACTCGGATTAAAAATATTACAAGCGGAAAAGAATAGGACGATACCTATTAAGTATTTGAGTAACCAATGTTTTTTGTTTTTTATCATAATATTATTTTTGCGATTTCTTCTTTCAGGATCCCTCTTGGTTAAAAAAATGTCAAGAAAAAAACGTAAGAGTTTACTTGAAAGCCCTCATATCTATTATTTTAAAAGGTATAAGTGATGAATTTAAGGAAAAGGATAAACTCAAAGTGAAAGGATACTTGCAACTTCACGGATTCGTCCTTTTTTTAATTGCATGTGCCTTTATCTCTTCTGCTTTTTCAACTCCCAAAACTCCAAAGGGCAAATTACGTGGATTCCCTATCTTAGGCTATAGCACAGAAACTCACCTCCAAATGGGAGGAATGCTTATTTATTTCTTGCCCACCTCAAACCCCGATTTTCGGCCGCCAACTATTCGTACTGCAGGGATAGCTACTTTAAAGGGACAATATAAAGCCGATGTATTTCCCAAAATTTCATTCGATAAAGGACAGTGGATAGGAGAAAGCCGCCTTGTCGCTAGGCATTGGCCTGCCAATTACTACCCACCCGGCAATCATTCTCCAGATAGTGCTATGAGTTATGTGGCAAAAAATAGTGAATTCTTTATCAGCTTAGAGCGAAAAGTAGGAAGCTCCTTTTTTATTGGCCCAAGATATCGTTTTAAAAAAGAAGCTATTCGTTCTCACATAAAAAAAGCCCTTTTAACCCATGGAGAAAGTGGTGGAAATGGCTTTCAGTCTTCAGGCATCGCCTTGTTACTCAAGTATGATAACCGTGACAATACCAATGCCCCTTTAAAAGGATTACTTGTTCAATCGGAAGTAGAAGCTCTTCCTCGTTTTTTAGGAACGGATCAGTACTACAGTTTATTTTCAATTAGTGGGGCTTACTACCTTCCACTTAAAAGAAAATCTGTTTTAGCCACCCACCTCCTTTTAAAACTCGGTTTTGGAGAAATCCCCTTTAGGGAAAAACAAACCCCTGATGGAACCAATTTGTTAAGAGGAATTGAAAAAGGAAGATACCGTGACAAACACCTTTTGGGGGCGCAAGTAGAATATCGCTTTCCCCTTTTTTGGCGTTTAGGCATGGTTGTTTTTGTCGATATCGCTCAGGTAAATCACGATATAAAGTTCTCAATCAATGACTTTAAAACAAGCATGGGCTTAGGAGGCCGCTTTGCATTAAGCCGTCCCCACCGCCTTAATGCACGGGGAGATTTAGCTTATGTGGATGGAAATCCACGAATTTCCATTTATATAAAAGAAGCCTTTTAGTTTTTTACCCATAATTTTTGATAGCTCTTTTCGGAAGACTTAGCATTAAGAATATACATCCCTAAGCGAGGCAACTTCACGTGGGTCGTTTCCCCTGCTTTTACAGAAAGACTTGTTACTCGTTTTCCTTTTATATTATTAACCATCACCTCATAATTTTCTTTTCCTGAGTTCGTCAAAGTCAAACCAGAAGGAGATTGAGAAAAAGTCAAAGAACTTGGCAAAGCTCCTTTAGAACTTATCGGAGTACTAAATTTACAACTATCAGGCTGATTCTTTACATAATAATTTTTGTAATTCTTTGCCGTAGAATCCATACACCCTTCCAAATTTAAAATTTCAACTGTTTTAAATTTAATAGGAGCAGATTCTGTTTGTAACATAATATAACCTTGTGTCATGGAGTCTCCATTGGGGTGCTGTAGCCAAGAGTATTCCATCACTGTATCCCCTTCTACTATATGCTTAACTAATGAATCGGCCATCACTAACACTTCAACCTTTACCCACGTTAAACCTGTTAAGTCTTTTTTAATTGCTCCCCCATTACAATTACCTTTTCTTTTTCCCTTAATGACAACCGTTCTTTTATTTACGGTACAAAGGGTTGCGGTACCTGCATTAAATTGATTACCCTCACCTAATAGCTGAGTTTCCATGCTATTGGGAAATTTTTGTTCGAGTTCCATCGAAGTAGCAGATTGACTGTGATACATAATCCCACTATTTGCCTTTCCATATCCTGGTCCTCCTGTATATTGAGTTCCAAAAAATTGATACTCGACTCTCAGTAAATAGTAAGAAAAAGGACGCACCTCCCAGGCAATATGCCCAAAACGGCCCCCAAAAGAACCTGTATAATCTTCATAATCTGTAACCAGATTACTGTCTTTTACCGTCCAGGTATTTTGATGGTTAACCCCTGCCTCATACCCCTTAACTTTAGGTACCCAATCATTCAAATCTCTTTTATTAAACATTTGAATCCATTCCGATTGAGGCACACTATTTAAATCAAGTGCAACTGTATAAGAAAACAGAATAAAAAGCACTCCCAAGCCTATATATATTTTACTTGATTTCATTTTTCCCTCGATTTTTTAAAAAATAGACTGGTCTTCTTACCTATCATCTAATAATAAACATTTTTTGATTTATGCGAGGGTAGAAAATAAGAAAACCTCTCCTCTCTAGAATTGACTCACTGGAAACAAACTCGAGATACCCTTCATGGCTACGCAAAGGTCATTGCTTCCATTGAGGGAATTCTAAGGAACAACAGTTATTACACTTAGGTATGTCTTTTTTATTTCTTCTGCATATCTCAATACTTGTTGTGTTCCTGCTCCGCCTTTTATACCTATGGAAAAGCTTTCATAGGCCTTTTTCCATTCTCTCTTTGAACCATATAAATATCCTAACTTAATATATAGAGGAAAATAAGTTGGATTGTTTTGAGTCGCTAACTGTAAAGACTCCATTGCCTTGTCTAGTTTTCTCATTCTAGTATAATAATCTCCTAATAGCGAATAGGCTTTTGCACGAATTAAAGAATCACTTTTAGAGTTTATTTGAGAATTGGGACGTAAACTTAAATCAAATATTTCCATCGCATCTTTTGATTTTTCTAGATTAAAAAGCAAGGCCATTAAGCGAACCTTCACCTTAAGATTCATTGGCTTTTTTTCAACAATTCGATTTAAAAAGTATTCCTCATTCTCTAAATCTCCTTTTAGGCCATATAATGAAGCCAATCTTTCTTCCATGTCCACCGATTGAACTAAACCAATCTTATAAGCCTTTCTTAAATGGCCTAGGGAGTTCTCCAACTTTTCTCTATCATACTTTTTATTCGCCATAGATTTTTTACTTCTCTGAATCTCCTTAAAGCCTAAAATTCCTAGGTATGAATGATATTTGTAAAATCCACTATGAACAACCAACAAGAATAACAGTACATAAAACCCAAAAAAACACTTACCTAATAAAGTTACGTCTCCTTTTTTGTATAATTTTTTACCACCAAGAAGAGTGTCTTGTTTTTTAAGTAGTCGAATAATAATGACTGATAGATAACCTATTATAGCAGATAAACTAAAGCACAATAAGAGTCCAAAATCATCATACAACCCTCTGAAAATCCCCAGGCAAACAAAAAACACACCTACTAATAGTATTTCTTCAAAAGCAGATAAAGAATAAGTAGTTGATTTCTTTTTTTTCATTGTTAATAGTGAAGGTTTCCCCCATCCGAATCCAATAGCATCTTGAGGGCAACCTGCCAAACAGTCAAAACTTTTCATACAGCTGGTATCCACCACTGCTCCATACTTCTTAACTTCTTGAATGACTTTTACTCCCGATTTACAAGATACAGTACAAATTCCACAATTTTCACAAGATCCTTTTAAAATTATTTTACCAACAGAAAAACGATCCAAAAAACCAAAAAAAACACCATAGGGACAAACCGTAGAACAAAAACTACGGGATCCTAAAAATAAGACGGTTACCATTCCACACACAAAAAATGTGAGTAAGGAGGTGCCTAAAGAGGGCATGGAATGCATGAGATCATTTGTATATAGGGAAGAAACGCCTTGAGGGTTTTCAGTAACACTGAGGGGAATAAAAGAAAAACCTTTAAATATTCTCATTATATGTGGCCAAATGTACAGGTAAAGAAACAAGAGAACGGGCAACCAGATTAAAAAACGAGATCGAATGGGTTTGAGTTTTATTTTAACTTTTGAGAGTAACCAAGAAGAAAAGTCTTGATAGGCCATAAGGTGACAAGCCCAACCACAGAAAAAACGCCCCAATATAAAGGTTGAAGCCATTGTCACTAGCATAAAAATAAATCCTATGTTAATGATTCCCCTGTGAATGGTGGTTAGTGCTTCGCTAAACTCGAAAGGAGCAAGAGTCCAATTGTTAACATAAAGATGATAGAGGTGAATTGCGAATAAAAAATGGACGAGAATAAGTGTTCCCAATCGCCATTTGGGATATTTTTTAGAAGATCCCTTTTTCACTTACTCAAGTAATACTTTACGAGTATAAGTGTTTTTAGCCTGCTTAAGAATAAGTACATGCAAACCTTTTGGGCCTTGATAGTTAATATTTAGCACACCATTTTCACTTTTAGCGGAAGCCAACTTTTCCCCTGCCAGATTGAATAAAGAGACCGAAAAAAACTTTCCTTTAGAGGTAATAGTTAGCCCTGTATTCTTGAGGACTTGTATGTTAAATAAGGGTTGAAGTCTCTTTTTAAGGTTGTTCTCTTTTACAGAAGTAACGCAATTTTGGGTGGATTTCCAAGATCCGTACGACGAAGCAGTTTTTGAAAGCCATGTTTCCATTGTGTCAGGCAGGTTGCATAATGAGTTACTATCAATATTTAAATACTCCAAACTTCCATTAAGAAAAAAGGGAGGGATTTCCGTTAATAAATTATTACTCAACCTGAGATGCCCAACATCCCAATTCGAAATGGAATTATCAACTCTTGTTATTTTATTATTATTAGCTATAAGAGCAGAAACAAATACTTCTCTTTCAATATCTAGTATTTGCATTTCAACAATTTGGTTATATTCAACAGAAAAATATTTTAATATTGAAGGGCAAGACTTATACGGAAGGGTCGTCAAATTATTATGGCCTAGCATAAGCACAAATAGACCTGAAATCTCCTTTATTTCTTCTGGCAGTTCTACCAGATTATTATAGCGTAAATTCAAAGTCGTTACCGACAATCCTTCAATTTCTGATGGAATGACTGTCAGGCCTAATGAATCTAAATTAAGAACAGTCAAGTACCCATCTTTATCTATTTGCACAAGAGAATCAACATTGATATTTTCTATTCCATTAATTGATAGAATATTTTTGATTATTTGTTCATCATTTGAGTTGTACTTATGATAAACTGTCTGAGTAAAGGAAAAAGAGAGACTCGTCATTAATAATATTAGTATTTTCATTTTATTTTCCCTTATTAATTTATGTCTTCATGCAATATTGTAGGTTTATATTTAATATTCTGCAATACCAAGTACTCTAATCTTAATTTTATTTCCATTTATTTTAAAAATACTTTTTTCAGTTCCTGAATTCGTCAATTTAATCTGTCCTGCCATTAACCCCAGTACTGCACTACCTCCAGACTGTAAAGTGTAATCAGAACCAGAAGTTAGTGTGATTTTCCCCTGACCACTTTCCATTTTTTTTACACCATAATATAATTTTTTATTATTTAAAAATTGACTCGTAATAGAATAATCTTCATACGCTTTAAACTCTCTAGTAGAATTTAAAGTTTGATACCTTCCTGTTATCCATATTTCATTATTATCATAAGAATCTTCACTCGGTGTTTCCGTAAGCCAAGATCCATCGGGATTCAACCTTGCATAAATACTATAATCATTATTGACTATTGTACCATCAAAATTAGCCCAATTACAATTCATACCAGCCACATAAATATCTGCCCATCCAGGGGAAATCCCATAATCACCGCATCCGAACTTTTCAATAGATTTTGGCTCTATCCAAGAACTTAATTGTATTTTGTAGTCCATTGGACAAAACATTTCCTTTGTGTTACTAGTTTTCTCATTACCATTAAGATCAAAAACCTTTGCTTCAAAATACTCAAACTTCCCAGTAATGGGATCGAAATCTTGTGTTCCAACATTCGCAGCCTTTGCATCAAATCGAACAACATGAGTAGCATCACCACATACAGAACTTGTTACAGCATTATCATATCTCAAGCTTGTAACCATCCTACCTTGATCAAATGCTAAGTCAACCCCCGCTAGAGCAATACCAACCACAACACATACAGCAATTATTAAATACTTATAGTTCATTCTATTTCTCCCTAACTTCTATTTTTCAATTAACTTTTTTAACTTTTCTATCTGCTTTTGCTGTTCTTGCATGGCACCAAGCAATGCTGGTACCAACTTAGTATAGTCCATTGCGAGATAATCTTCTGAATTTTCTTTTAAATCTTCTTTTTTCGAAACACCCTTTTTACTCTTTACAGCATTCTTTTGCTTTTTCGCCCTAAATTTCTCTACAACTCCAGGAAATTCTCGTTCAACATCCTGTGCAATCAACCCCATCTGCTTTTTTCGAGAAAACTTTTCATCTGGATAATCTTCAACTCTGAAATCATATGTTTTAGGCTCTAACCTCAATACTTTTGCCAAACAATTATCCGCAGATTTAATACTGTGCTTAAAATTTCTATCCGAAGGAGATGGCGTGTACGATGATGCATAGACATTTCCGACAAAATATCCTGCCCAAGCATCTGTGCCTGTCGCTGTCCCATAGACACCCACATTATTTGATATTCCACCAGAAGCATACCCTTTTACACCTGTTCTAGTACCTTCCCCTTCCATAATCGATTTGCCAAGAACACCGATATACCCTCCCTTTGCTTCAATCCCAAAAAGTGGCGCATCACCCATAACACCCACTCTATCGTATGCATGTGGAGCAATATTTTTTCCCTGTAAAATAACACTACCTTGAGTGCCATCGCCTTCTATTTCAACACTTTGGCCAACAGTTAATACTATTAAAGTAAAAACAAACAACCCTATTTTCTCTAAATACATTTTTGACCTTCTCATAATTATTCTTTCGCCCTTATCTATTCTTTTTAGCTAATATTTTTTTCCTAAGTCTTTTTATTTCTAATTGCTGCTCCTGTAACCCCTTTATCAACTTTGGAATTAATTGTTTATAATCAACACCCAAATAATCTCTAGTTTCAGAAGTAGGGTCTTCAGGGTTGTCTAATACTGGAACCACTGACACCATTTCAGGGTAAACCTTTTCCACTTCTTGTGCTATAAGGCCAATCTGTTCACCCTCAGGTAAGTGTAAATCATTAAATTCATCTGTTCTGTAA
>CAZLBO010000081.1:0-8285 GCA_964557725.1 uncultured Bifidobacteriales bacterium
AACATTATAAAGAACCAAGTTAGCCCCTGTTTCTGAAACCACTGTTTCAAAATGCTTTAGCAGACCCTCTTGAGGAGGGTTATTGTAATAGCCCGTGACACATAAAAATGAGACTTTGCCTGCATCGGCTTGAATTTTATTGATTGTTTCGACGGATTCGCGTGTACAGTTAGAGCCAGCCCCTGCAATGATGGGGACACGGTTATTTACATATTCGATAGTAAATTTAATAAAGTCTATATGTTGTTGAGCAGAGAGCGTGGTACTTTGTCCAGTGGTTCCCACAGGGACTAGACCCGTAACACCGCTAGCAATAAGATCATCAATAATTTTCTCTGCTTTTTTATAATCGATGGTGTTGTTTAATCGCAAGGGATCATCATTATTTAAAGGGGTAAAGATAGCAGGGAAAACACCTTTTAATTCAGAAGAATGGGATATGGTTTGACTCAAAAGAACTCCTTGTTCATTAATACTTTTTGTGATTTAGGGTTGGGGTTAGACTTTATTTTCTTTCCATTTTGACATAATAGAAAGGCAAAGGGTATTCATTTCATTAACTCTTGTCTCTGTATCGGCTTCGTTATAACATCTGAATTCAGGAGCATTTCCTGAAGGCCTCAAATGGATAATCTCACCGTTTTCAAAGGTTGCTCTAAGCCCATCGGTGTTGTTTATTTCGACAACAGATCCGAATTTATTTTCAAAAGCGGTTTGTAAAGCCTCTTTATTTTGATCGGGTTGATCCGAACGAAAAGATTTTAAAATACTTTGGCTCGTTTCTGTAGGAAAGTCTTCTAGGCGACCACTAGCAGTAAATCGAGGAGGGAGGCTTTTAACAACCTGAGAAACAGGAACTTTTTGGTCGAGAGATAAACCGAGAATGGATAAGAAAACAATTAACGTGTCTCTTGTAGGTAAAGGCTTTAAATCTTTATTAAATAAAGAAAGAGAGGATTGAGTAAAGTAGCCTCCGTTGGCTTCATACCCAACGACTCTTTGGTAACCTGCCTTTTCTGCTTCCATCATGCTTTCAATTACAAATGGGGAACCAATGCGTGTACGGCGTGTCTCTGAAAATGCTTTGGATTTTTCTAATGCTGTATTGCAACTCACAGGAGTACTTACAGAGTCTGCCTTGAGGTAAAGTGAAGTGAGAATCCCTGCTACGTCCCCTCTTAACCATTTGCCATTTTCATCTCCAATAAGGGGGCGATCACTGTCTCCATCAGTAGAAAATAAGGCATCGACTGGGTTTTCTTTTGCCCAAGCCTCTGCGAGTTGAACATCTTCGGGACGAATGGCCTCTGTATCTACAGGCATAAAAGTTTTGGAATATCCAAAAAGAAGCACCTCTGCCCCTAGACTTTCTAAAATTTGAGGTAATAAATCACGACCGACTAAAGAATGCTGGTAAAACCCCACTTTTTTTCCTGAGAGAAAATCAGAGGGAAAGATGTTTAAATAACGTTGGATGTATAAGCTTTCAGCTTCTTTATCAACGGCAAGATCGGCAGGAATAGCATCGGAGAGAAAGTGGCCTTGAGAGTCAAAAAGTCCAACGGGCTGTGTGACCACTTGTTCTTTTAAACCTATCTCATCTACCTTTAGAATTTCTCCAGAGGCTTTATTGTATTTAATCCCATTGCGATCATCGGGAATGTGGCTTCCTGTGACCATGACAGCAGGTACTTGATATTGTAATCCATAACAGGCTACGGCAGGAGAGGGGACAAGCCCAGAATTAATGGGGGTATAGCCTTTGTATTCAATCGCTTTAAAAACAGCTTTCATAATACGAGGAGTGCTTGGACGTAAATCCCCTGCGACAGCTATACGAGTTTTAGGTGTGGTGAGTTCTCCAATGCCTTCTAAATATTGAATAAAACCTAAAGTGTATGCAAAACAAACCCAGTCGGTCATATCAGTAACGAGCCCTCGAGCACCACTGGTTCCAAATTTAACTTTGGATTTTTCCATTAAATCAGCAATTTTTATTTCAGACATCTTAGGTTATTGTTCCTTTGCTATTAAGCTTGCAAATATAAAAATAAATGAGAAGGTATGGGATTGAGGGAGGGATTTCTTACACTATCATTAGTAAATGTGGCAAAGCCTTTTAATCAGATAATTATTTCCTAGATTAAGCCTAACCTTTAGGAGACATAATGGAAATTAATTGGAAATCAATCTTAGAAGACATGGAAAAGGGAGGAAATCCTCCTTTAGCTGAAATTAAAAAACACATTTTAGAGAATAAAGAGCCAGCAAACGTTACTTTTGGAACATCTGGATGGCGAGGCATTTTTGGGGCTGATTACACACTATATAATGTGCAACGTGTTTCTCGGGCGATTTTGGATTTATATCGGAATAATTTGAAAGAGTTAAAGGACGAATTAGGGGTTTCCACTTTTGAAGAATTTAAGCAGAAAGGGGTGTTGATAGGCCACGATGCTCGTTATTTAGGAAATGAATTTGCTAAAGGAGTGGCTTGTGTTTTTCAAGAAGCAGGAGTTAAAACTGCGTACACAGGGGTTGCAACGACTCCAGAATTTTCAGCTTCTTTGGCACAAAAGGAATTTGCCTGTGCCATTAATTTAACGCCTAGTCATAACCCTGGTAACTATGGTGGGTACAAGTTTAATCCTCAAGATGGGGGGCCTGCGAGTGTTGAGTTAACATCACAGATAGAGAGTAATTTAAAAGCACAGGAGTTTACGGAACTTTTGGAATGGGAACAAACGACTCTGGAACCTTTTGATATTCTCGGTTCTTATGAGCAGTTCTATCGTGATTCAGAATTGGTTGATTTAGACTATTGCCGAGAATTAGTGCAGGAAGGAAGAATCGCTTTAGTTGTGGATTCTGTTTATGGGGCGACAAAGGGACGTTTGAAGCATTTGTTACAGAACCCTGAGGGGTTGGTTACTTTGCGAACAGAGGATGAACCTTTTTTCAAGGGAATGGAGCCAGAGCCTTCTCCTAAAAATATGAATTTGATTAAAGAGGCATTGGGTATTCAAAAGAATCCTTTAAAATTAGGCATGATTATGGACCCCGATGGAGACAGAGTTCAGTTTTATGATGGGGAGTCGGCCATTGCGATGAATCAGTTTGGTGCGATAGCTTTTCACTATTTAGCAAAAACTCAAGGGTTTGAAGGAGGCATTGCTCGATCGGTAGCGACTTCCTCTTTTGTAGATAAAATAGCAGAAGCCTTGGGACGACCTATTTATGAAACACAGGTAGGTTTTAAAAGTTTTAGAAAATACTTACAAAGAGAGAGTGATACACCTGCTCTTATTTGTTTTGAAGAGAGTGATGGGATTTCTGGCAAAGGACATACTTTAGAGAAGGATGCCCATTTAGGTTGTCTCTTAGCTATAGAGATCATGTGTAAAACGGGGGAATCTTTAACCTCCTATTTGAATAAATTAAAAGAAGAGTTTGGCCCTTGTTACAATGCAAGAGATGGTTTTGTACTCGATGAAAAAGATCATATTGAACCAAAACTAGTTCTGAAGAAAATAAGTCAACAGATAAAAGTAGGCTCTTCTATAAGGGTTGGCACAGAAGAGAAGTTGGTGAAGGCTGTGGTCACAATGGATGGTTTAAAAATAGAATTTGAAGATGCTTCTTGGTTTTTGGTTCGTCCCTCGGGTACGGAACCTAAAGTAAGGGTTTACGGAGAATCGAAAAAGAGTGAAATGGAAACGAAGCACCTCTACGAGGCCGCGAAAAAACTGTTTTTTGATGTGGCTTAAAATGAAATCACTCATTTAAGGTTTTTTTAGAAGTCACTTGACTGTTTCTGTGGTAAATATTATAATTACTATATGAGGTTTATTTTTACCTTAAATGAGGGTTTTGAATGTCAGAGAAAAAAAAGAAATATAATTTAAAAGTCGCCTCTAAAGAGGATCATTGTGCAGAGGTCGCTCCATTGTATCATACAAGTACACCGCTGAATATGTTGATGAAAATGGGTGGCTGGGATACTCATACTCGGATAGAAAATATTAGAAATGGAATGGAGTTCTTTTTTTTCGAAGGGATTAAAACCGACTTAAATACCACGACAAAAGAATTAGCCGATAGCTTAAAAATTAGTGTCAAAACAATTGATAGAAGAAAGAGTAAAAAAGAACATCTCAGTTCTATAGAATCTGAAAAGTTATTGAGACTTAGTCAAATTGCCAATAAAGCCATTGCTGTATTTGAGGATGCAGAATATGCTAAGAAATGGTTAAAAGAAAAGAACTTGCATCTCAATAATAATACTCCTCTTTCCATGTGTGATACAGAACCTGGGGGCAATGAAGTCACAGAACTTTTAGGGCGTATTGAGTATGGGGTTTTTGCTTGAAGGTTAAGTCATACCGACTTCTTAAAGCTGATTATTGTTCTCGTAAAGAGCTTGGCGAAGGGGCTAGGCTTTATGGGGGGCGGTGGAATTCTAAAGGAACTTCTTTAATTTACACCTCCCAACATTTGTCATTATGTAATTTGGAGATGATTACGGCAACGGCTATTTACCCCAAAGATATTTTTGTTTATTTAGAGTTTGAATTTGAGGTGGATGAGGTTCAAATAATACCAAAGAAAAATCTTGTGGAAGGTTGGAATGCTTTTCCCCACAAGAGGGAAACTCAATATTATGGGGATAAATGGGTGGCGATGAAGAAGGCTTTAGTTTTGAAGGTGCCCAGTTCCTTGGTGAAAACGGAGTTTAATTATTTGATTAATCCTAGTCATGTGCGTTTTTCAAAAGTAAAAGTTTCGAAGCCACAAGTATTTAGATTTAATAATCGATTTTCAATTTAGAGTCTTAAGGTGGGTTTCTAAAGTTTTAGAACAAGAGTTTGAATGATTTTTATTTCAACAGAGTCATTTTCCGTGCTTTTTTATACTTAGGCGTGACAAACAAATAGATATAATGCCCCGAAGGCACTCCCATTCCATAGTCATCTTTCGCATCCCATGTATAGCGGTATTGCCCTGCAGGTAGGGGCGTTTTAGGATAGATAAGTGTTCTTATCAACCGCCCTTTAAGATTAAAAACCTTTAACGTCAGCGGCGTCCTCTCCTTTAAGTCAAAGCGTATCACCGTAATCGGATTAAAAGGGTTGGGGTAATTCCCATGTAACTTGGTTTTAATAGGGGAGAAGGGAGTCGCCTCCACCGGCCCAAAAACTTCTTCTAACTGATTAAAATCCACCGAAACCAATTTGTACTCATAAGTCACATTGTATTGCACATCCCCATCAATCACTCTGTAATTTCTTGTAGACGATGACCTGCCTGAAGATGGCCCTGGTATAAGCCCTTGCCTTAACCTCCTCCAAGTCGTATCAGGAAGACCACTCGTTCGTTTTAACACCCGTGAATGAAGCGGCGAACTATTCAGCCCCGAATAAACAGAATTTATCGAAGGTAAAGATGGATTGGGTTGAACATAACTTGGACTCCCTCCTGTTTTAAGCCCTATCCTTTGTAAAGAATCATTTTGAGTGTCGCCCAGAGGCTTCTCTCGCCTCAATAAATAAAACCCTAAATTATCCGTCTCCGATTGGGTCGTCCATCGCAATGTATCCACTCCCTCTCCTGGCACCGCCTCAAATAAAGTAAGCGTCACCGCTAAACTATTTTTTTGACTAATCAAAAAGTTTCTCGTAGACGCCCCTGTAAACACTTGATTAAACTGAATAATCAATTGATTATTGGCCCCATCAATCGTTGCATTATAATGATACCCAAGAATCTGCTCTTGGTTATCCACAAACACAATCTGTGGCAAAGAAGAAGTATTCCAAGAAGTAATTTTAAAAGCAGGATAGAACCTTGGTTGCACCACGCTTAGCTTAAACTGTGCCACGCCCCCTGAAGCCTGAAAAACATAAGCTCCTTCTCCCTCCGCATTGCCAAGGGAAAATGTTAAAGTGGTGATATTCATTCTTGAACGTGAGTATGAGTGTTTATTTAGGAGAAAGTAGAGTTGTGATAAGTAAACGAGAATAGTTTAAGACTAAAAATCCTCTAATTGATGATGGTAAGACTATAATCTATACTTACTTTGAGGGTGAGTTATTTGAATTTTGTACCTTTTGGCTATAATTACCTATGAATATAAAAGTTCTGTTGATACTGTTATTTACTGCTCTATATGCCGTGACTCGATATGTTTTTTTTGGGAACGTTCCTATTATACAAATCCCTGTTTATATTTTGAATAAATCATTATCCATGGCTTCGAGTATTTATTTATTGTTGGCAGCTTGGAATCATTTAAAGGGAAAAAGTGAATCTGTAAAAAGGTGGGGGATGGCCTCTTGGCATGTGGCTTTGTTGCATATTTTACTGTCCTTGGCTGTTTTTTCGGGGGATTATTTTCCCAAGTTTTTTGGCAATGGAAAAATGAATTTAACAGGGGAGTTAACCGTACTTTTTGGGGTACTTGCCTTTTATTGTTATTGGTTACTTCGTAAATTTAAATCGGACTTAACTAAGATACGCTCTCTTCAATGTTATTCTGCTTTATTTATAGGTGCACATTTACTTGTAATGGGTTTTGTGGGTTGGTTGGAGCCCAGCCAATGGTATGGAGGCTTGCCTCCTATTTCATTATTATGCTTTATCGCTTCATTGATAAGTATGATTTTCTTTTTAAAACCTGTGGAGACTTATTCATTAAAAAAATAGTAAATAAAGAAGTTTTTGAAACGCTACTTCAAAGTAATAGTCTTAAAATTGAACGCATTATCTCCCATGGACAAACGTCTCCTACAGAGTATGAGTGGTATGATCAAAAAGAAAATGAATGGATTACTTTACTTAAAGGAGCGGCGACTCTTTTGTTTGAAAATGGAAAAGAAGTACATTTAAAAAGCGGGGATTACCTTAATATTCCTTCCCATGTAAAGCACAAAGTAACATGGACTCATCCAGAAGAAGAAACAGTATGGTTAGCTGTTTATTATTAAAAGCAAAATAAACGGTATCCTTTAAATATTATGAATACAGATCGAGCGATTCTTTGGGATAATGATGGTGTTTTGGTTCAAACTGAACACCTTTATTTTAAGGCCAATCAAATTTTATGTGAAGAACTAGGTTTTACACTGACCACCAAAATTTTTATTGAGTTATTTTTGAAAAAGGCATTGGGGTTGGGTTTTTTACTAAAAGAAAAAGGGGTAGAAGAGTTAGAAATAAAAAAAATACTTAAGCAAAGGGATGAGACTTATTCCTCTTTATTAAAAAGTAAAGTTATTGTGACGCCAGGTATTATCACAGTGCTAGAAAAGTTAAAGCTTACTCATAAAATGGGGATTGTAACAAGTTGCCATAGAGATCACTTTGAGTTAATCCACAGGAATACAGGGCTATTGCCTTACTTCGATTTTATCCTTACAAGAGAGGATTATACAAAGTCAAAACCTGACTCAGAACCTTATTTAACAGGGCTTGAAAAGGCCAATACTTTAGCCGAAAATACATGGGTGATTGAGGATTCTGTGCGGGGGTTTATGGCCGCTAAAGCTGCGGGGATTAAGTGTATTGTTTTAGCGAATGAATATTTTAGTGCCGAAGATTTTGAAGGAGCTTATCAGGTGATTCAAACGGTAAAAGAAATTCCGCTGTTATTAGAAACTTAAAGGGTTAATTCAAATTATTACAAAAAGATAAAGTAGATCGTTAATGACTCAATAAGCATACTTTGACTCCTTGCTGACTATTTCCTAAATACCTCTCAAAATGAAATCAGGAAGAGTATGGTTAAATCGAAAAAAGCAAGAATAGGAAATGGTTTATTCTCTAAAAAGAATGTAAAGTCAGGAGAACTTGTTGCTAAAGTCAAAGGGAAGATTGTAACAGATATTGACGAGGAAAATTGTAATTATATTGACTTTGGAGATGAAGAGACATTTTACCCCTTTTTACCTTATCGACATATTAATCATAGCTGTGATCCCAATTGTATGTTTGTTCTGGAGTACGATGGGGAGAAGAAAAGACTTGTGATCCAAGCGATTAAGGAGATTAAGGTT
Source organism: uncultured Bifidobacteriales bacterium (assembly GCA_964557725.1). Taxonomy (GTDB): domain Bacteria; phylum Fibrobacterota; class Fibrobacteria; order UBA11236; family JADFYW01; genus CAZLBO01. The sequence goes on from CAZLBO010000081.1 coordinate 8,052, forward strand.
GGCGATGAACTATTTACTGATTATGGGTGGAGTGCTGATTCTGCTATCCCCTGTGAATGTAAAACGCCTGATTGTCGAGGGTGGATTGTGAATACAGAAGAACAGCACTTAGTTGAAACTGAAGCAGTAGGTGCTTAGTTTAAGTTGCTCTTGTTTATTTATCCACTTAATTACTTTATATACTGTTACTTGATACTTTTTAATCTTTTTAGGTCACTTTCATTCCAGCCAATA
>CAZLBO010000082.1:0-8183 GCA_964557725.1 uncultured Bifidobacteriales bacterium
CATCAATTGCATTGCAGCCTCTTTGGCTGTAATAGGTTATTACTATCCTGACTTTAATGCTGATGCAATACAAAAATTTTTGGACGAGTTATTTGTGGAACATCAGGAAAAAGAAAAAATTGAATCAATCCGAAAGTATGTATTTGAAACATATCAGGTACTGATGCAAGAAATGGAAACAAAAGAATGCCCTGAAGCATTGATAGACTTCTTAAAAGAATATGCGAGTCAAGAGGCTCTTTAGATAATTTCGATAGAAAGTCCAAACGAGTCCTATATAAATAGACGCTCCAGTCACTCCAAAAAAGAGAAGACTCAAGAGTGGATCCTCAAAGTAAATAAAGAGTTGTAATAGTTTTAATCCTCCTATCATGGTTAAAGCCATTAATAAAAAGGGAGCGATGGTTTTTAGAATTAATTGAGGGGATATGTTTTCATACCTTTTCATTAAATAAAGATCGAGTATAAACATGAAGATACCCATAGAGAATAGAATCCCCCAAGCGACTCCTTGAATACCGTATTGAGAACCAATAATTACCGCTCCTGTATTGAGTACAAGCCCTAATACATTAAGCCCAAAGCTCAGGCCGACATAGCCCTTTCCTAACATCCAATTGTTAATGGGACTACTTAACCCCAAAAAGATTCCGAGAAATACAAGTATTTTAAAGAGATGGGTACTTTCTTCCCATCCAGGGCCAAGCCAAACTAAAAAGAAGTAGTCGGCGACAAAAAACAATCCAAAACAGAGAGGAAAAATATAAAGGGCGATAAATTTGAGAAGTTCTAAATAGGTAGAACGTATTTTTTCGGGGTTGTCTTGTATAGCAGAAAAGAGAGGGAAGCCTACTTTATTGAGGATGGTATTGATAAGTATAATCGGTCGACCCATCATTTGATAGGCAATAGAATAAGCACCTAAATGAGCTGAAGTTAAAAGGGAACCCGTTAGAATTTTATCAATGGAGGAATAAAGAACATTCACTCCTTTTTCGCCTAGTTGAAATAGGCCAAAGCGTTGGTGTTCCTGTAAATCCTTTAGGGAAAAATGGAATTGAGGTTTCCAATATTTGAGATGAGTCACGGCAAGGATAAGGGACTTGAAGGTGGTAGTGAGCAAAAAACCGATAACAAGAGAATAAATTCCGTGTCCATTTATAGCTAGGCTAATTGCGGTGATTGTTCCGATTAATGTACCGATTATTTCGGATAAAGCGATTTCATTAAAGCGTAGGAGCTTTTGGAAGTGGAGTTTAAAGGGTGTTCCTATACTGAGTAAAATAAAAGTTAAACTCATCAGTTGTAAACTAGGGATAAATTGGGGGTGGAGATTTTTGAAAAAGAATAGTGACAAGGGGGCAGCCCAATAAAGTAATAGGGAAAGCAGAAAACTGGAAAAAAGGATGAGCCAAAATAAAGTTGATTTGACTTGGTGAGAGAGGTTTTGTTTTTGAATGAGAATGTTCCCGAATCCAAAATCAGAAAATGAATCGGTGATGCGGATAATAATGTATAGAATAGCCATTAACCCAAAATCTTCTACTTTGAGAAATCGAGCGAGAACTCCTGTTTGGATAATTTGTAAAACAAAAGTAAAGGCTGTAGAAAGCCCTGTCCACTTGTAACCAGAGGGAGAAGGGGGAGGCTGTTGAGAGTGTTTCATATTTGCGATTAAAATAAGAAAATCAATAGGAGGAAAAAAGCCTTATTACAGTAATAGGTAATCCTTTCCTCTTTGCATTCTCTTTTGAGTTAAGTAATGTTCTATTTGTTCTCGTGCATTCCAAGAACCAACCCAGCATAAATAGAAAAAAGACTCTTCTTTTTTGTCCAAAATAGTATGAGCATCCATGATAGGGTGATGGTGTCGTTGTCGTCCTATTTTATTAGGATCTATGTCGAGAAAGCCCTCTATTGTTAATCCACTGTTAAGTAAAAAAAGCCCTAACTTCCCTCCCTTTTTTCCTGCACCCCATATCCATATTTTTTTTCTAGAAGGTAAACGTTGGGTAAGGAACCATAAGATATGTTCCCATTTTCTTTTTTCAAAAGCGAGAGTGGAATATTTAGATTGTTTTTTTGAATGGTTCTCTCCATGAAACCTCCAGTTAAGCAAGGGCTGATTTATCTTTGAAAGATTGTGGCCAGCCTCTACTAATCTCAACCAGAGATCGTAATCCTCTGGGCCATCATATTCTCGATAACCATTTAGTCGAAGAATTTCTTTTTTTCTAAACATGACTGAGGGGTGAGGTAAGGGGCTTTCGATAAAGAGATGCTGTTCAATGTCGTTGGTTTGAACTTGATTGACCCAAGCCAAATATCTTTTCAATCCTTCTGTGGGAGGATACTCAAAAAGGGGGGTGATGAGAGAGGAGGTAAGAGTGATGTTAGGGTTTTTTGACAAGTGATCGACTTGTATTTGAAAACGATGGGGATGTATGGTGTCGTCTCCATCCATGCGGGCAATAAATTCTCCTTTCGCTTTTTTTAACCCTAAGTTTAAGGCTGGTACGATTCCTTTTTGGGGGGAGTTTAATAAAATAATTCGAGAGTCCTTAGATGTATAGCTCTGGGCAATGGAGTGGCTGTCATCTTCGCTGTGATCATTAATCAAAAGTAATTCAAAGTCTAAAAAAGAAGAGTCTAAGAGGGATTGAATACAGTCCTTGAAATAGAGACCACAGTTTTTATAGGGGAGGATGATGGATAATTTTGGGTTCATCGTTGAGATAATAGAACCTCTTTCTCTATTCTTCAAATTTTAGGATAAACAGGAGAGTCTTGTTTTAGGTTAAAGTGGATTGATTTCATACCGATTTATATGTAAAGTGGATTGATTTACAGCCAATAGAATACTTGTATTTGATAATACTGTAAATGAAGATCTACACTAAAGGCTTGGTTTATCTAATATTTATGGTTAAAACATATCTCATAAACCTACCAGGGAGGAGTGAAAAATGTCTTCAAATTTAGAAAGTGAAAAATTAATTCATATTACTCAATTAATTTACCTACATGAGGGAATGGAGTTAGATTTTATAGCATTTGAGAATGTGGCTCTTCCCTTACTTTTAAAATATGGTGGAAGCTTAATCCTTAGAGTGCGACCAGAAGGGAAAGCGGTGATTGAATCTGAGGGAGAGAAACCGTATGAAATCCATATTCTTTCCTTTCCCTCAGAAGAAAAGTTGCAATTTTATTTGAAGGATAAAGAGAGGCAACAAGTACTCCATCTAAAGGAAAAGTCTATTCGTTCTGTTCTGTTGATTAAAGGTCAAAAAATAGGCTAGGCAGTGGGAACGTCTTTATTTAAAAGAGCACTTTAGGCAGCACAGCTTTATCTTATTATCTTTATTTCTATGAAAAAGAACCCTGTTTTATTAAAGAACCTGCTTTTGAGCTTGGGTTCTCTTGTTGTATTTTTTGGACTTTTTGAAGTAACTTTAAAGCTAATAGGGTTTACTCCTTTAGTTGAAATAGAGGACCCTTATGTAGGGTTTAGTTCGGGGTCTTTAGTCTTTATTGAAGGAAGGGATTCTCTCACAGGAGAGAAGATCTATAAAACGGCTTCAAATAAAAAAAGCAATTTTAATACTCAAAGTTTTAAACAAGTAAAAGACAAAGAAACTTATCGAATCTTTACCCTTGGAGGCTCTACAACTTATGGTCGTCCCTATGATGATGTCACTTCTTTTTCAGGTTGGTTGAGAGAATATTTAAAGGCTTTGAACCCTAGCATTGATTGGGAAGTGATAAATGTGGGGGGGATTAGTTATGCTAGTTATCGGGTGGCAAAATTAACGGAAGAATTGGTTAAGTATGAACCTGATCTTCTTATTGTCTATTCGGGGCATAATGAGTTTTTAGAAGAAAGGACTTATGGTTCAATTAAAGAAAGTAATGCTATTTTAAGGGAAGCGAATACTTTTTTTTCAAAATCAAGAACCTATTCGGCATTGAGCTCTCTCTTACTTAAAAGAGAATCAAAACAGGCCTCAGGGGTTAAAAAGAAAAGCAGAATGGGGGATGAAGTAAATGCTATTTTGGCTAATAGTGTGGGACCGTCGTCATACAAAAGAGACGATTCTTTACAAATAAAAGTAGCAGAGCATTTTGAGTTCTCGTTAAATAAAATTGTAGGGTTAGCCCGTGGGGTAGGAGCAGAGGTTTTGTTGATAAATACGCCTTCTAATTTGAGAAATTGCTCTCCCTTTAAAAGTGAAAATAGTGTGTCTTTATCGGTTGTGCAGTTGTTTAATCAACATCGAGAAAAAGGAAAGGCCTTTTTTAAAGAGGGGAAGTATGAAAAGGCAATTATTGAGTTGACCGAAGCTTTTGAAATCGACCCTCGCCATAGCCATTTGAATTATGAATTAGGGCAAGCTTATTACAAAGCAGAACGGTATAAAAAAGCGAAAATATTTTTAGACTTAGCGAAGGAAGAAGACATCTGCCCATTGCGAGCTCTTCAGAGATTAGAGGATAAAGTCGTTCAGGTTGCGGAGAGAACAGGGGTTCCCCTTCTTGATTTCCACAGGATTTTAAATCGACAGAGCCTATTAAAACAGGGACATGAGTTACTTGGAGAAGAATATTTTTTGGATCATGTACATCTTAAAGTAGAAGCCCATCAGTTATTAGCAGAACATATTTTACAGCGCATGAGTCAAGAGAAGGGCTTTCCCAAATTTATAAAAACGGTGGAAGAGGTTCGTAAAAGTGTCTCAAAAAATATTAATAGCAGGGTGAATAAAGAAGGTCGTGGTTTAGCTCTCCATAATTTAGCAAAGGTATTGAATTGGGCGGGTAAACATGAGGATGCGGTACAAATTGCGAAACAGGCATTATCAAAAAACAAATCTCATTTAGAGGCCGCAGGAAGCCATTTGTTGGTAGGGACAAGTTACCATAGAAAGGGTAATGTCGATTCAGCAGTGATTCATTACCAGGGAACTCTCAGGTTGGATTCGAATAACCATCAGGCACATCGTTTTTTAGGTTTTAGCCTAGTGGATGGGGAGCGTTATAAAGAGGCACTCTCACATTTAAAATTTTCATTGCAGATAAATCCTCGTGACACTGATGTACAGTTCTATTTAGGAAAAGCTTTGTTTTATGCAGGAGAGTTTGAGGGTTCACTTTACTATTTAACTCAGTTTACAAGGGTCGTTCCAAACAATGTAGAAGCTTTTTATTTGTTAGGGTTGAATTTCAAGAAAAAGGGTAACTCTGCTTTAACTCGTCAGTTTTTTGAAAGGGTGATTCGTCTAAATCCTAAGCACAAAGAGGCTTTGGCGGAATTAAAGGTTCTTAAAGTGGGTCAAGAAAAAAGAGTGAATCCCCTTCAAAATAAAGGGAAGTATTTGCTCGATGAAAAAAGAAAACAAGAGGCTTTAAAACAATTTGAGAAGGCGTTGAGAAGGCACTAGAAAAATGGTGAAAATTATTTGGATTAACCGATGACAGCTTTAGAATACTTAAAAGATAAAATTCGTATAGAATATGAAAGTAGTTTTATTTGTAATGTCTCAGCAGGTGTTATAGATAGAGTGGCGAGAAATTGGCTAGATGATGAACATTGTTCAGAAGAACGATTTAAGCAAATGAGTAAAGTGCTTCCTCATGCACAAAGAATTTTAGATATGGCAAGTGGGTGTGGAACATTTGTTTATTATGGATTGCTTCATGGTTATGAGGTAGAGGGGATAGACCCTGAAAGTTGGAAAAAAAAACTTATTGAGCTTAAAGCTCGTGAAAAGGATTATCCTGTAGAATGGGGAAGCCGATTTTATCAAGGGGTAGGAGAAGCTTTACCATTTGAAAATGATACTTATGATTGTGTCAGCTCTTATCAAACTTTAGAGCATGTACAAGATGTCAAAAAATGTTTAGCGGAGATGATTCGAGTTACTCGTTCAGGGGGATGCTTACACTTGCGTTTTCCTGATTACCGTTCAACTTTCGAAGGCCATTATCAATTGCCCTGGTTACCCTATTTTCCACGCCCTTTAGCCAAATTATACCTCAAAATATTGGGGCGTCCCCTTGCGGGTTTAGATACCCTTCAATATGTATCTCTCCCTAGAATTAAACGGTTGTTGAAGGAATTAGATAGCGAAGGGAAGGGGCTAGAGGTTGTTGATTATGCTGAGACTTTATATGAACAAGCACTTAAGAGAAAGGGGCTTCCTAAAATCCCTTATTTTATTTATAAGTCATTTTTATTTCTCAAATATTTTGGACGTGCCGAATTAAGTGTGAATCTGTTTGTTCATATTAGTTAGTACTTGTAATAAAAATCTTTCTATGCTCCCTTAGCTCTTAACCTTTATCCCCCCATAAGACCAGTTCCATTGTGCAGGGGCTTGTGCAATTTCCTTTTCGAGAAACTCTGTTATTTTAGTTTTTAAATGAGGTTTTGCAATCGGCTCATGATAAGTTAAAACAGTCGTTTTCCCTTTTTGATAACAAGAGAGAGGAAGGAGAATAGCCCCTTTGTTTAGGAGAAGAGACAATAACTTATCGTTAAAGGGCAGTGTATGGGTTCCCCACAATGTCAAGCTTTCATGGTCTCGCAAGGGCGACTGATCCACCATCATAGCTAAGACCCCATTTTGTTGGATGATTTTTTTAAGTGAAGAACCTATTTTTCTATTTAATACCGTTTTTTTACCCTCAGTCTCTCGACCAGAATTCATGTATTGGGTGAGTGTTTTGGAAAAAGCCTTGGCGGTTAAGACGTAATAGGGACGATGAGCTTTTTTTGTTTTTTGATAAGCTCCTTTGTGGAGTAACTCAAAAGGCCCCATGTGTAAACTTAAAATGACAAGGGGGCAATTTACTTGTAACGCTTTTTCTAAGTAATGTTCATTGAGAATTTTAGATTGGGGGGGCAAATGAGGCTGTCCGTGCCAATAGATGTTGTTGAGTAAGAGTTGTAAACGGTGTTGATAGTATTGATTGAGAGTTAATTCTTTTGAAAAAGGAGACGAGTCAATTTTTCTTTTAACGGAAGCTATGTGTTGAGGGCGTGTTTTATAATAAAAGGGTATTAAAATTTTTAAAGAGGAGTAGGTAATAGAAAAGGGGATGCATCGAATACTTTTGAGGATAAAAACGGCAAACGCCCCTAATAACTCTCTAAAGCCTAGGGATATGTACTTCAAAGACATTTTTCCAATTTTTACCTGTCAAAAAGAAGGTACGAGTGTGAGGGTTAAATGCAATACCGTTTAAAACATCATGGGGAGAGGGCTTTTCGATATTTAATAAGTTTTGGCAATCAATGATGCGATCGACCTTTCCTGTTTTGGGGTTAATTTCTGCAATGATAGATTTAAGCCAGATATTTGCATAAATACTGCCTTGAGCATATTCTAACTCATTTAAATGCTTGAGAGGTTGTCCATTGTACCGCACAGGAATCTTCTTAAAAGTGTTAAATTTTTTGTCCATAAAAAAAAGTGTATCGCTTCCATCACTCATGATGTATGTGTTTTTGTGATGGGTTAATCCCCAGCCTTCTCTTGGGTAGTGTAATGTGTCGACAATTTTTAATTGAGGGAGTTGATAGACAAAAGCTTTTTTTGCTTTCCATGTTAATTGAATAAGCATGTTTTTATTTAGGGTAATGCCTTCTCCAAAGTACTGAGGGAGCTCTATGGAGTGAATCGTTTTTTGAGTCTTTAAATCAGTAATGAGTATTTTAGACTGACCGACTAAACCTGTTCCCTCATAAAGTCGTTGATTTTTGATTTCAAAACCTTGAGTAAAGCCTTTTCCTAGATGAGGAAAGACATTGAGAATTTGAGGCTGAATGGTTCTCACTCCTTGTGCGGGAGAGAAAGAGAAAAGTGTGGTAAAAGTAAAGAAAAGCCCGAGAAATAATCGCTTAAATTCTTTTCTTTTTTGTAGGCACTTTTCCATATTTTTCATAGAAAGATAAACTACAAAAAGGAGCGGTTGAGAGTCTTTTCAATGAGCTTTTTTGCACTTTCGGGGCTATCAGCACCCTCCTTGTTTTTAACAGGTGCAAATTCTTCTTCTCTTACCACAGAAAGTGCAGCCATGCTTATTGCTTTGGGAAAGAGATCAAACATAAACATCTCAAACTTATAACCATTGGGGTCTTTGGGAAGGAGCTTCTCGCCTTGTGTATTGATAGTCGTAATTTT